>JAUVAN010000314.1 GCA_030591725.1 Deltaproteobacteria bacterium | reverse complement strand
GAGTTGTCATACGCCACAGGTCGTCAAGCTCCTCGTCGGTCGGCATACGCCAGTCGGTGAGCCCGCCCGTGGTCAGGTTGTGGCAGTACAGGAAGGCATCCCACCAGCCGCTCGCAGGGCTGTCAACATCGTCCTCCCAGACGTTGCCGGTGTCGGGGTCGCAGACGGTACCGGTCGGCATGGTGACGAACCCGCAAGCGTTTACGATGGGACCGGTGTCGGTATCAGAATCGGTATCGGTGTCCGTGTCCGATTCTGTATCGGTGTCCGTATCAGTGTCCACGGTATCCGAGGCCGTATCCGTTTCCGTTTCCGATGCAGTATCCGTCTCCGTCTCGGTTTCCGAGTCGGTGTCCGTGTCAGTATCCGTATCGCTGTCACCATCAGTATCAGTATCAGAATCGGTGTCAGTATCTCCATCGGTATCACCATCCGTGTCAGTATCAGCATCCGTGTCGGTACCAGCTCCTACCTCACAGCACACCTCATCGTCTGGGCAGAAAAACTCATTATGCACAAGGCCATTTTGATAATCGATGCAAGGAGTCAATTCCCAACACGCATATGGACACGGTATTGTTGTGTCCGAATCCGTGTCCGTATCCGCGTCCGTATCCGTGTCGGCAGAACCTGTTTCCGAATCAGTACTTACATCCGTGTCGGTATCGGAATCGCCGTCCGTGTCCGTGTCCGCATCCGAGTCGGTATCGGTGTCGGTATCAAGGTCGCCACCGTCCGACATTTCATACTCGGCAAAGAACGCCTCCGGGGTAGGGGCAGAGCATCCGACCAGGAAAACCGCTATGAATAAAAAACGCATTTTGTCACCTCCTGTATTGAGTATATGCCGGGTGGTTGCAGGTGTCAAGGGAAGTCGGCATTATTTATCATGTAGTGTCCAATCCCGGTTGGCAAACGTCCAGCTACCCTCCTGGGTGTGCCCCCGCTCTTTCCCGTCGAATGAAATCGACCTGGCCAGCACCGCGTGAACTCCAATGGCCGTCAACTCCACGATGTCGGTATGCTCACTCCCATCGGTGTAGGTCTCAGTCCCGATGATGAGCGTGCCCACCCCCCAGCCCATGCGACGGACGAAGGTTGCGGGCGATTCGTTATGTTGCTGGGTTGGCATCGGTCTTCTCCTGTTGCCTCCATCGATCCGCAATGATGACTTGTTCGCACAACCACCTCGCCGCCCTGCCTGTCAATGGAACGATGTTTCGCTCCGCCGAATGAAACACCACTCGCCCGTTGAATGGAGGCGGCCCCATATCGCCATGCGTCACTTGGCAGTACCACGCATCCTCATGCATCGCCTCCGCGTGCGCAGCGTAGCCGTCCTCGGTTTTCAGGAAGGTGTCGTCATCAGGGTCGCCGGTCCAGGTGGTCACTTGACACTTCCATCCACTCCGGCATCGACATGTATGTCGTCACAGAAATCCACAAAGCAACTCACGGCCACGGCGAAACATCCAAGCGCAAGAATGAGACAGACAAGTACGAACATCATCAAAAACCTTTCGCCCTCCACGTCTTTTTTGGTCGCGTGGATTTCATACTTGTGACAGATGGAAGCGCCGCCCCCTATGCAGAACGGAGTCTTGTCCGTGCCTTCGTGCTTGCAGGTTTTGCAGATTGGTTCGGTCATGGCTGCTCATCCGGCTTCAAAATATTTTGGTGTTCAGCCCTGTTGTAGACCACTGGTCTTTCTACATCCAACGGGCAGGACTCATGATTGCAAACTCCCCATTTGTCACAGTTATGACCATAACAATTGCCACATTCCTCCCCATCCACACAGTCCACGCAGGCCACCCAGTCCTTACACAGAATGGTTTCCCGCATCTTTACGCAAGCCGGGCACTGACATTGGTGCTGTCTAACAAAGTACACTATTGCTTCCATCCTCCCAGCCCAGTCCCTCCAGGCGGCAAGGTCGCATTCCAGATCATCAATAGTCTCTTGAACCTTATTCCATTTGCCCCGAACAGTTGACAGGGCATCGTCCAATGCGTCCATTTCATCCATATGATCCCCCTTACGCCTTCGCTGCCGACAGCCGGACCAGCGTCTTGCTGATTTCATCCAGGGCTTCCTTCGCCTTCTTTTTGTCCGGCACTGTCACCTCGCCGGCGGCCAGGCGCTGTGCGATTTCGATGATCTTGACGGAGGCCACGATCGCTGCGTTCGACTTCACCCGGTGCGCCATGAGGTCGAGTCGTAGCTGCGCCTCGATGCCAGGGTTGTTGAGTAACAACTCGTCGATGTCGCGAATGGCGACCAGCTTGAGCGCGCCTGTCTCTGGGCTTGGATCCCCGGCTGCCGGGTCGCCACCGCACGCGGTCACGTACCGTCGAACGGCCTGCCAGAATTGCGAGCGCCATGTTTCAGGGGGCTCAGTGGGTTCGGGTGTCTTTGGTGTTTCGTTCATTTGTAAAAACCCTTCGTCGCTTCATAAAAGCGTTTTTGTGTCACCGTCTCCTCGCGCAGTTTACGAAAGAGCGCTGTCATAACCTCGCCCCACTTTTTCATTGCCAACGTCGCGCGCTCCCATCCTTCGTGGTTGCAAAGCCTCGCCTGTATCTTGAATTTTCGAGCTGCCTCGGTTTTTATTGGCGTGTCGCTCATGATGCTTTGCCTCCTGGTAGCAACCGATCAATTTCGGCGGCTACGAGTGCTCCGGACATTGTCAACGCGCGAATGCGATTTGATTTCGTTCCATTGTATCCGTGCTTGGCCACCAACCCCCAGTCATCTCCGCCGTGAGGATTGACAACCCACGCATCGGTCGAATCTACGGCGAGTTCTGCGGCGGCAATCGCTAATTCACCAAGCCGATGGCCAGTATCGTGTTCTGCGCTCCGCCCCTCCTCGTGGATTTGTCGCAAGCGTTCGTCCGAAATCATCTCGACACCATTTTGGGCCGGAGTAATTTTGTTCCCATGCGCCCGCGCCACCACATCCTTCGCCTTCGCCACCACGTTCCCGTACCCGTGCTTCTCACACCGGCTGTCGTCCTCCCAGAGCACGTCAACCACGTCGGCCAGGACGCCGATGGTGAGGGTGTCCGCCTCGTGTTGATATTCGAGTTCGGCGATCTGTTTTTTGAGCGCGGCGATGGGATGTTTGGGACACTTGTCGATATGCTCACCAACCTGGTCAGCCGTCACGTTGTCCAGCGGAAACTCTTCGCCGCAGTATGCACAGTGGGTAGCATTTTCGGAAGCTTGGAGCTTCACAATCGGACACGCCCCGTGTTCCGGGTTGTCCTCCATCTTGTACATTGTGCACTCATGGCACCTGCAAGCCACAGGGAGGGACATGATTAGCTTTCCCTCTTCTGAGAGCGGATTCTCGTTTACTATTCGATCTTTAGCCATCGACCACCTCGCGCTGCTTCGAAACCAGAGACTTCACAATTATCTTTTGATTGAACACGTCTTGCCTGAACATCTGGTCCTCGACGACCAGCACGCCGTTGAACCTTGCCGGCACGCTCGGGTTGCAAAGCCAACCCTTCCCATCGCTGACCTCACGCTCCTGCCGGGTCCACGATGCCATCGCTCCGACCGGGGCCAGGATAACCATCTCGTCTACCCGGACGCCATGCGCCTGAATCCTGTTCACGGCCTCCAGTAGTTGTAGGGTGGTCAGCATGAGGTTAGTCCTCCCTTTCTGTCTTCGCCCGGATGTATCTCGCGTGCGCCGGGCAGACATCGACGGTATCTCCCTGCAACCTCCCAACGATCGGGTCGAACCCTGGAAGCATGTCGGGATGTCGGATCACTTCCGGGAGGCTTTCGACATCAACCCGGACCGCACACTTCCGACATAGTTTCTTGTCGCAGGTCTGCCCCTCTTTGGAACCACCAAGAGGATAATCACAAAGCACAGTGGCGTCGGCTCCGCACTGTTCGCATGGTGGACGTGATGAAGTGACTCTGGTGCATATGAAACCCATGGCCTGTCCATCCGTACCTACTATTCGCTCGCAACTCATGGGTTTAGTCGTCCTCCAGCTTCACTTTTGCGGTCACAAAATCGACGCGCTTCCCATGGGAGTCAATGGGCGCCTCCACGGTGGAACTGAGCATCGCGTTCATATCGGAACCGACCCTCTCGATCACGATTGCTTTCTTGGCAAAATTCTCCAACACATGAACCATCAACTTGTGCCGCGCCCTTTGCGACGCCCCAGTGCCGAGAGACGCAATATCCTGTCCCTCGCAGCGCAAAATGAGTTCCTGTTTCGGGCGCTCAATGGTACCGATCTCGCGAAGTTCGAGATATTCATCGATTAGTTTTTTCAGTCCATCGTCCATGTCAGTCCCCTCTCACGTCGAATTCCTTGGCCATGCCGCACGCGAAACACATTACCGAGTGAGCACCGGATCCCGCCGACCTGCCCGTGGTCTTCACATTGTCCGGCTCCAGCATGGCACCGCAATCGAAGCACCCGACCTGGCAGGCGGCAATAACAGATTTATAGATAGGGTAGCGGTGGCCTCCCACCGGGTCAGTTTTGAATTGTCTTCCTGGCATCGATCACCTCTAGCCTACAGCTTGTGATAAGCGATTGTGTTTGTCAAGCGTAACGGGTAATTGTTGGAGCTCCCGCAAGTCGTCCATCACTATCTCGGCAGTACCGACAACGACACCGCAATCGTCACACACCCTGTCCCGGACGACGTACACAGATTGCGCCAGCCCGAGCCGTTGGAGTTCGGCCTCCACCTCGCGACCGGAGCGGCCGGCGATGGACGTGCATGGTGCTCGCGATTGCCGGACACGAAGCCTCCCGCCGCAGTCGTTACAGATCATTTGGGGTCGGGGGCTTCAACAGAATCGGAATCCTCATCTTTGACTGGAACCTTCCAGCCTATTTTTCGAGTGTCCGAAAGTTGAACGAACACCGCCTCTAATGTGCCAAAGCTCTCAGGTTCCAAGCTCTCAACCGCCATATCATATATTCGTTCGAGCATAT
>JAUVAN010000181.1 GCA_030591725.1 Deltaproteobacteria bacterium | reverse complement strand
GAGTGAGGCATCAGTTTCCAATAGAAGCCGGTGAGATTCACAGAAGGATCAAAAAGAACTTCTCTATAAACGAAGAAGTGGGGATCTCCTGAATCATGCTGCAACCGTTTGTCTTCTTCATCCAGTACTCATCATCGGAGTCTCCGGCGGTGTTGTCGGTATCAGCACTGTCCTGCTCAGTGTCCAGATCACCATCTGCATCCCCGTCCGAATCGCTGTCCGAGTCGCCGTCCGAGTCGCTGTCCGAGGAGTTGTCCGGATTGGGCACAATAGTGGCATCCACACAAGCGCTGGATGACAGCGCGACAAAAAGAATGACCGTCAGAAATGAAACATTCACTATTCCAAAAAGATTCAAAGTGTTGTTCTCCGCAATTATGAATTCATCGGCATTGTACCATGGAAAAAAGAGTTATCGGTTTTTTCGCTTGTGGCGGATGAAGTGGTCTATTCCGACAATGTCGAGGGTCGGTTGCCCGAGTGCGGTCAGGCGCGTGTTCCTCTCCTGCAGCCACTCGAAGATCAGAGGGAGCGCCTCGGCGGTTTTTCGGTTGGTGTCGTGCAACAGGATCACGCCTCCATCCGGGTTCTCCTCCACCACTTTCTTGGTTCTTTCGAGGAGTTCGAGGGCGTTGTCCGCCTTCCAGTCGAGGGGATCCAGGTTCCACATGACCACCGTGTATCCCTCTGCGCTCAACCGTCCGAGGGTCTCCGTGTTCGCCGCGCCGAAGGGCGGGCGGAAAATCCAGGTCCTGCGCCCGGTGATCATCCTCACCAGTTGATCCACCTGAAGCACCTCGAGCCTCCAGCCCTCGTCGTCCAGGGCGGTGATGTCCTTGTGGGTGAACGTGTGATTTCCGATGAAATGACCCCGTCGATGGACCTCCCGCAGCACCGCCTGGTTCTCCACACCGCCGGCCGTGCGGGAGTGAAAGCGATGGCCGTTGACAAAAAAGGCCGCCTTCACACCGAACCTGTCCAGCTCGTCCAGGATGATCGGAGTAGTGCGGTGATCGGGGCCGTCGTCGAACGTGAAGGAGATCTTTCCGCCAAGCTCGTTGCCGCGAACGATCTTTCCGCGTCCCAGAAGGTGAGCCCAGTGATTTCCGTCCTCGCCTTTTATCTTGTAGCGAACGTCCTCGAGGGTGCCCCACGCGGGAGCAGACGCCGGAGCCGCGAGAAGCAACGCTGCCGCCAGCAGGATCAGGGTGATCGATCTCTTCATCTTCTAGAACGGGATGTCGTCGTCATCGGGACCGATGCCGGACCCTCCGCTTCCCTGGCCTCCGCCTCCCTGAGCCTGACCTCCGCCTCCCTGAGCCTGACCTCCGCCTCCCTGGGCCTGACCTCCGTCTCCGCCGCCGCCGCCTCCGCCGCCTCCATCGGGCCGGCCGCCGAGGAAGACCACGCGTTGGGCGTTGATCTCGGTCATGTACTTCTTCTGCCCGGTCTTTTCGTCATCCCAGCTGCGGGTCTGGATCTTGCCCTCGATGTATACCTGACGTCCCTTCGACAGGTACTTGCCAACATTCTCACCCTGTTTTCCCCACACGATGATGTTGTGCCACTCGGTCTTGTCCTGTCGCTCCCCCGCATTGTTGACATACGACTCACCGGTCGCCAGGGAGAACTTGCACAAGGCCGTCCCGCCCTGGGTGTATCCGACCTCCGGGTCCTTTCCCAGGTTTCCCACCAGTATTACTTTGTTGACGCCGTCCGCCATGATCTTCCTCTCCCGCTCCACACAAGTCGGAGCACGCTGTACGCATGATTAGCTCTATCGAATATATTGCGCGTTCGAAACGAGTCAACCGCTATCGGGTATTTTAACCCCATCCCGGCAGGCTCCTAATCGAACAGTCCGCAGGCGAAAGCGAGGGCGCTCTCATCCAGGCGCGAGACAACGTCCTTCCTGCCAAACCACGCGGCTGCAGCATTTCGCACCAGGCCGCGGGGATCCTCCCCGAATGATCTCAGCTCCCTGTCGATCTCGTCCGCGATGTCTTGCCGCGCAACGCCGGCGACAAGGTCGTCCACCAGCTTCGGAAGGATCTGCGTGCACAGTCTCACCTTGTGATCCACCGGCACGAGATCCGAAACGAGGAGCGACTCATCGGGGATGGTCGGATACACGTCACCGAGCACCTGCGGTCCCAGACAGAACCGAATGAACTCGTTTCCGATCTGTGTCGCCTCGCCGTCGGCGCGCGCGATGATCTCGTCCAGTTCGTCGTCGCTGATCTGCGCGAGCTTTTCCCCGGTCGCCTCGTCGAGCGTTCCGCCCAGTTGCCGCACAGAAGGAACCTCCACGTAAATCTTGGTCTTGGGCTCTGTTCCCGACGGACGGACGACCAGGCGGATCGTCCTGCCGTCGCCGCTGTCGAGCTCAAACATGAGAACGTCCCGACTCGCCCTGTCCGTGGTGCTGCGCATGGGCCCACCCACCACGTGGTTATCCACGAACCGTGTCACCGGGCGGCCCGCAATCTCAACGGGAGGCTTTCCCCGAAGCACGTCCTGGATCTTCTTGATGCGCTCCAGGCCGACTATTCCCTCCATGACCAGGGAACGCAGGACGTTCCTGTGATATCCGTAGACCCTGTAGATGTCCCGCAGCATCTGCAAAAAGGAGCTTCCATCATCGACCAGGGTACTCGCGAGCCCCGCCAGGTGCACGGCCGCGCCGCACGCGTCCTTGTCGCGAATGCGGGGAGTCAGGAGATAACCGTGGCTCTCCTCCGTCGTGAACACAAAGTCGTCGATGGTCCCCTCGATACTATCCCGATCTTTCAGATCACCGTCCGGGGGAAAACGCCCGTTCAGGTCCAGGTGCCCCATCACGTCACCCATGTACTTGAAGCCCACCATCAGATCTCCGATCACCTGGCACCCGTACCGCCGCGCGATCTCCCGCTGCAGGCTCGACGTCACCACCGTATTGATGAAGACCGGTCTCGAGGGCAATGTGTTCGCGCGTTTCATTGAAGTGACTATCGATTCGATCAGGATCAGGCCGATCTCGTTTCCGTTGACAAACCTGTACCCGCCGTCTTCCGGAACGATCATCCCCAACCGGTCCGCGTCCGGATCGGTGGAGAAGCCCACGTGACAATCGTTCTCGCGCGCAACCTTTTCGAGCTCGTCCATCGAGTCGGGCACCTCCGGGTTGGCGATGCGATAACGGACCGGCGCGAAAGAACCGTCATAGGCCGATTGCTCGGGCACCGTGACCACTCTGAATCCAAGCTCAGTCAAGGTTTCGTGAACCGTGGTCATCCCGGTTCCGCAAAGCGGCGTGAATGCAACACTTGCGCTGCGAGAATCTGTGAAGGACAAATCCATGTTCAGCTGGATGTAGCGCCGGTGCTGCTCGGGAGGCACCGTGAGGATGAGCCCCGCATCGCGAGCCTTGTCGTAGGCCATCGTCTTTACATGCTTCACCTTCTTGACAACGTTGAGCAGCGCCTCGTCGTCGGGTGGTATCTCCTGGCCGCCCTGGCGATTGTAGAATTTGCCGCCGTTGTCGTCAGGGTGATTATGGGACGCGGAAATGTTCAAACCGCCGGCCGCACCGAGTTCCCTGATGAGGAACGAAAGTTCCGGGGTGGAGATGAAGCGATCGGTGCATCTGGGTCCGTTCGGACCGTCTTGCAGAGATCCCACAACGTACGCGGTGATGCCGTTGGCAGCGTAGGTCATGGCCGAAATCCGAGCCATGTCCAGGGAAGTGAGACCGTTCAGCAACCCGTCGACACCCGTATAGGCCCCGCGAAGATCGAAGAATTGCCGCACATCGTGGGCCACCACCACGCATATGTCCCCGGTGATGCCAACCACATCGCGAAGGTATTCGCAGTGTCCCTGTACCGAGAGGCTGATGGTGTGCGGATTGATCCGGTTGGGCCCCGCGCCCACGGGACCGCGCCTCCCGCCAGTGCCAAAG
Organism: Deltaproteobacteria bacterium; assembly: GCA_030591725.1. Taxonomy (GTDB): domain Bacteria; phylum Myxococcota_A; class Polyangia; order JAAYKL01; family JAAYKL01; genus JAUVAN01. The sequence continues at coordinate 4,259 of JAUVAN010000181.1, read as the reverse complement.
GGGATCATGCGCCAGAAGCTGTCGAGCAACATCTCCCATCGCTCATTCTCAATGAGATGATCGATGTAAGGATGATATTCCACCAGTCGCTCGTCCTGCAGCCACTCCTTCAAGTTCGCGAGTGCGCGCTCCACGATCTGGGGCTTTGCTTTCAGGCTCAAAAAAGCGTTATTAGCCAGTTCCAGCTTTTCATTCATGAGTCTTCCGTATCCCTGTTGAAAGTTGAGTTCCCTGTATACGCGGGGTCGTGGTGACTATCAACATCTGCGCGGGGAACCGCCACTCGACGCGAGCGCGGAGACTAATAAACGTTGCAGATAGGCAGAAAAATAAATATATATTAGCCAAACTTGACATATGGCACCTCTCATTAGAATATAATGCGGATTTCGTGAAAGCAGGCATATCGTGGCAATCGACGACAGAACTCCATTTGTACACATTATGATCATGCCCGGGCTCCGGGCGCGAATCGCGATCTAGCCGTACATTCGGCCCCGCGATTTCCCCGGGGCGACCTCAATAACAACCATTTCAGATTACAGGCTCCGCTCGAAAGGCATGGCCAAACTAATGTATGTGGAGAGAACATATCGCCAACGGTCGGGCAAGAACGGACTGAACCGGTTCACCGTGACCATCGGACAGAGCGATCTTCAGATCCAGTGTCATGGTGATCTCAAGACCGAGGCTACGCGCCTGCTGAAGAACACCAGGATCGAGATCGAGGCGTACATCGCTGCGCACCCGTTTTTCGGTGAGTCGCTGGAGCCGGTGGATGTCCGTGAAGACGCGTCTCCAATCATCAGATCACTGAGCGCGGCCGGACGCGCCTGGAAAGTGGGTCCGATGGCGGCGGTGGCCGGAGCTATCGCCCAGTTTGTCGGAAGAGGGCTCGCAGGTCGATCGGATGACGTGATCGTGGAGAACGGCGGCGACCTCTACCTCCGGTCGAGCGAACCCGTCAGCGTCGCTCTGTACGCCGGCGAGTGTTCACCTTTCTCCGACAAGATTGCGTTTCTGGTGAACGCCGAAGACGGGATCGGGGTGTGCACCTCCAGCGGCGTGGTGGGGCCTTCCCTGTCGTTCGGCGAAGCGGACGCAGTCGTGGCCGTTTCGAGAGACGTCGCATTCGCCGACGCTTGCGCCACGGCGTTGGCAAACCGCATCAAAAAGCCGGCCGATGTGGAGCGAGTTCTGGAAGAGGAGCGAGAAGAAGCGAGGCTCGACGGGCTGATCGCGTGTTGTGGTGACAGGCTCGGTCTGTGGGGTGACATCGAACTCGTGAAGAAGGGAGCTTTCCAATGCAACGTTTGATCTGGAATTCGGTGCGATGTGTTCACTGCGGAGCATGTGTGGGCCAGTGTTCGCACGGAGCGTTCCTGGTCCAGTCGAAGACCGGGGAGACCGCGTTCAGAGCGAACGAGTGTCAGGCTTGCAAACGATGCATTCCAGCCTGCTCGTACGGAGCCGTCGAAATCACTACCGAACACACTGTAGATGGGAACAAGTCGATATGAAAACGTATCAGGAAATAAACGAGAAGATCCGCAAGAAGATGGCGGTGGTGGTAACCGCCGAGGAAATGATCTCCATCGTGGACGAGTCGGGACCTCGGAAGGCGGCACAGAAAATTGATGTCGTCACAACCGGAACCTTCGGCCCCATGTGCTCGAGCGGCGCGATTCTCAGCACGGGGCACACCACGCCGCGCATGAAGATTCAGAAGGCGTGGCTCAACGGGGTGCCGGCCTATTCCGGGATCGCCGCGGTGGATCTGTATATCGGCGCAACGGAGATCCCCGACGACGATCCGGCCAACGAGGTGTTCCCCGGGCGGTTCGAGTACGGGGGCGGGCACGTGATCGAGGACCTGGTTCGCGGCAACGATGTAGTGCTCGAAGCGAAAGCTTACGGGACCGACTGCTATCCCAAAAAGGAACTCGAGACCCTGGTGAACCTGAAGGACCTGAACGATGCGGTGCTGTGGAATCCCCGAAACGCATACCAGAACTACAACGTTGCGGTGAACGTGGGCTCCTCGCGTCCCATCTATACCTACCTTGGCGTGCTCCAGCCCCGGATGGCCAACGCAAACTACTGCAGCGCGGGCCAGCTTTCGCCCCTGTTGAACGATCCCCATTATCGGACCATCGGCATAGGGACTCGCATTTTTTTGGGCGGCGGAGTCGGTTACGTGTCGTTCGCCGGGACGCAGCACGATCCCGGCGGAGCGCGCACCGGGGGAGGTGTGCCCACGGGAGGCGCCGGAACCCTGGCCCTGACCGGCGATCTGAAGGGGATGAACGCGGACTACCTGAGGGGCGTGTCAATCACCGGGTACGGTGTCTCCCTCGCGGTGGGGGTGGGTGTGCCCATTCCGATCCTGGACGAGGAGATAGCGAGGCAGACAGCGGTGAGCGACAGGGAGATCTTCGCTCCGGTTGTCGATTACTCGCATGACTACTGGAACAACTCTGGTGAGCCCCTCGCCAGTGTGACCTACGAGGAGCTGAGATCGGGGCAGATCGAAATTGTGGGCAAGAAGATCAAGACGGCGGCTCTCTCCAGTCATGTCAAGGCGCGGCAGATCGCCTCGACTTTGAAGAACTGGATTGCGGCGGGGACCTTCGCCCTTGGAGAGCCGGTGGAGAACTTGCCCGGTGCGGAATCGGGACGCAGCATGAAATTGCTCGCGGAGAGGAAGCCGTGCCCCGGAAGTGTCGGGTCGACAAGAGAAGGTGGAGGGACGAGATGATTGTAATGAAGTTTGGAGGAAACTCCCTGGCGACAAGTGAAAAGATCCTGCGGTGCATAGGCCTGGTGAGACGCGAGATCGATCGACGCCCCATTGTCGTGGTGTCCGCCTGTGGCAAGACGACGAACAACCTGCTCTTGGCAGCGCACGCGGCGCTGCGCGGTGAGGTGGGCATCGAACCGATCGAGGGATTTCATAGGGGGCTGATGGAAGATCTTGGCCTGGGGTTCGAGTTGTTGGAACCACTGATGGAGGATCTGTCCGCCCTTCTCATGGGAGTGAGCCTCACCAGGGAGCTCACAAGTCGTACTCGGGATCTGATGATGTCTTTCGGCGAGCGCATCTCCACCAGAATTGTAGCAGCTGCCATGACAAAGGAGGGGATCGAGGCGCTGGCCGTCAACGCATTCGAGATCGGCCTTGTAACCACCGCAGAGCACGGATGCGCCACTCCGCTTCCCGAGGCGGAGGAGAAGATAGCTGAATCTCTGGGAGGTATCGCGAAGCTGCCTGTGGTGACGGGGTTTCTGGGCGTCGATTGCAAGGGCACCATCACGACCCTTGGCAGAAACGGCTCCGACTACTCGGCGACCATCATCGCTGCGGCGGTCGATGCGTCCGAAGTACAGATCTGGACCGATGTCAACGGCGTGATGACGTGTGATCCGTCGCTGGATGACAGCGCCGCGAGCCTGTCCTTGCTCTCTTTCGAAGAGGCCAGTGAGCTGGCGTACTACGGTGCGCAGGTCCTGCACCAGAACACACTCGTCCCCACGATGCGCAAGGGAATTCCAGTCCGTGTACTCAACACGAACAACCCTGCAGATTCGGGTACGCTGATTGTTTCGACCCCTGAGGTGACCACCCGGATTGCGAAATCGGTGGTCTACAAGGAGGACGTATGCCTCATAAACCTCACCTCTCCCCGCCTGACCTCGGCGGTCGAGCTGCTGTCTTCGTCCCTCGACATCCTGCGCGCAGCCGGGGTTGGAATTCACATGGCCACAACCTCCGAAGCGACTGTCTCGCTGGTCACGACAGGAGGATACGATCATGAGGCGCTCGGCGCGGCCTTGGAGGATCTCGAGGGGATCGCGCGGGTGGAGGCGGAGCCCGGCAAGGCGATAATCTGTGTGGTGGGCGAGGAGCTCAAGGGAAAGGCGGGCGTGCTGGGCAAGATTTTCGGCGCTGTATCGTCGAGAGGGATCAAGGCCAAGATGGTGTCCCAGAGCGCCTCGGAGATAAACGTGGCCTTTCTCGTGGACAATGTGGAGCTGAAATCAGCGGTTCGTGCGCTGCACGAAATTGTGTTGGCGTAGATATTCCCAATGGGCAGAGCGCATAGCGCATAGTCCGCATTAAGATATGTCATTCTTGACATAATGGATCTTAGGCGACAAAGTTGTGTAGCTCCAAAATGCAAATGTCGGGTTTGTGCCAAGTAGAAATGTCGGGTTCAGGGTGTTCCACTGGCTGGCATGAAGAAGGCATTACTGACAAT
>JAUVAN010000464.1 GCA_030591725.1 Deltaproteobacteria bacterium | reverse complement strand
TCTCGCGATCAGATAGATCCACTGTGCTTTCGATCATTGTAACTGGGCGCCGGCTGCAGCAGGGAGCTCGTCCCAAATCAAGCGCTAACTGGCGGCGAACTGCACCATCTCTTGCGCTCTGGACACCTCCGAAAATGCTCAACGCACCTTCGTTTAACACCCTTATCGAAAACCAGCTCATGCGCCAGAAGACCAGCCTCTGCGGTACGCCGCCAACCTGTGCGCTGGGCGACCAAAAGGGGTTCTCGTCTATCGTCTCCGAGACCATCGAATTGCTCTCAGGCGCGAGATCGAAGCGCCAGAAGACCACGATAATGTCTATTTTTCACTTTCCGAATTGCTTCCATAGGCGGACTGGACTGCCCGCTCCATGCGAGCGATTTCATGCTCCGACAGGAGCTCAAAGTGGCTTGCACGTTTTCGCGCTGAGAGTCGGCCATTGTTTCGCAAGCAGAACCGGATGAAAAGATCGATCTGCCGGTCGGGCATGTCCACGATCTCCTGGATAGCCCTCTTGGTCTGATCGTAGTTCGCCAGGAACGCCAATTCTCCAACGAGTTCCGTTTCAATGGTCTGCTCGATGAAATGGAAGAGCGCCTCCGCCTGAAATGTCATATCGACGTAGCTGTACAGCCGGTTCGTGTCGTTCTCGATGGTCATGCGGCCCTCCTCGTCGAGGGAGTACTCCACCAGCGCCATGAGCGGTCGAGAAAATTCCTCCAGGGAAGCGTCGTAATCGGCGGGATACTTCAGCATGGATGCCGATACGGGGAACATGATTCCCTTGGGGGTGAAGCCTCTGCGGGCAAGAACATTGTGGATCAGGAATCGATGGATTCGACCATTGCCGTCCTCGAACGGATGCAGGAAAACAAATCCGTAAGCGACGGCGGCGGCATGGATCACAGCGGACACGCCCCCGTCGTCCATACGCTCATGGGAGGCGATCAAGCCTCCCATCAGGTCGGCCAAGTCTTCTGGCTTCGGACACACGAAATGGACCTTCTCTTGCTGCCAGGCGACCGTCTCGCCGACGTAGTTCTGACTCATCCGGTAGTCGGATTCGGAGAATCGTGGATCAACGATACGATTCTGCAAGTCGATCAGTTTCGCTTTCTCGCAGAAGTCCTCGCTCTCCGCCAGCTGAAGCAGTGCGACAAAGCGCTCGGTTCGGGTCGAGGTGGGCTTGATGTTTTCGATCTCGAAGGACGATTTTGTTTCCTTGGTGTAGAGATAGCTCAACGCCCGCCTCAGCAGCTCCGGCGAGTAGGAAGACATAGCCTGCCTGCACCGCATGGGAAGGTCGGCCGCTTCGAAATCGCGAAGGGTACGGGTGCGGCGAATCGTCGGGCAGAATCGACGGTCGCCCAACAAGTTGTCGTTGATACGCTGACGTCGAACCCTGCGGGCCGGGGTGGCCGTATAGTAATCACTCGGATCGAGCAGGTCGATGTAGTTTCCCCGCTTCACGTCATCCAGCGGGAGCGTTTCGCCGGTCAGGAACTCGTACAGGAACCACAGCCGCCGGGCGTACTTGCCGGTTGGTTTGGACCGAACATAACCAAGAAGATCCTCCTCCGCGGTGTTCTGAAAGAGGCTGGCGAGTATCGCGAGATTCGTTCCGTCGTACTTGAGCGCAAATTCGAGATGATGGCCCAGCGTGTCCCCCGGCCAGTACTTGGGCGGGTAGACCTCTTCGACCACGTTCCCGGTCAAACCGATCCGGTGGACTCCGCTGGTCGTGACCAAGGACCTGTGCCAGTTCGGGATGACGTCGAGGCCGTACATCTCAATAAGTGCCGAATATCCTGCGGGCCTGAGGGTCGCCTGTTCTTGGCCGATCTCGGCCATAGCATCCTCCAGAAAAATGATGATGACACGAGAATTATAGTTATATTGAGGACCACGTCAAGTAAAATACTTACAGATGGCGTAGGTCCCATCACCACCAAACTGGACAAGAAAAACAGGTATAGGCCCAGAAAAAGGATTACGACGCGGCCTATTTCGAGAAAATATATTCTCCCCTGATGTGCCGACAATGAGACCTCGACAAATGGGATTCTCACTCTAAGGCGCCAAAATGAGCGCTTCGGTCGCCTCGGTGCGGCTCCGGCCGAAGCTGCCTCAGTTGGAAACGAGGAAGTACTGAACCGTCGTGACCACCCGGACCTTCTTGAGCTCGGGTGAGAACTGATCGCGATCCGTGATCGAGAAGTAGCCCTGCTGGGCGTTCCGAATTCCGCCAACGCTGCTTCCCGAGTCCTCGGCGAACTGCTGCGCTGCCCGGCGGGCGTCCCGGGTCGCCTCGCGAATCAT
>JAUVAN010000470.1 GCA_030591725.1 Deltaproteobacteria bacterium | reverse complement strand
GGATTGTCTGTACCATCGGGCCGGCATCCGATTCCAGTGCGGTGCTTGAGCGCCTGATCCTGACCGGGATGAATGTCGCACGCCTGAACTTTTCCCACGGGGATCTCGATAGTCATGCGCGGGTCATTGCCAATATTCGCGCCGCGGGACAGGCAACGGGCCGCCGGGTCGCGATCATGGCAGATTTACCCGGCCCCAAGATCCGGATCGGTACACTGGTTGAAGAGGCGATTGAACTCAGTGATGGCGATTCGTTTATGCTGACCACCGAAGAGGTGCCCGGTACCCTCGAGCGCGTGTCCGTCCACTTTCCCCGTTTGACGCATGCCGTCAAACCGGGTGATTCGGTCTTTCTGAATGACGGATTCATTCATCTGGAAGTTGTCGGTGTGCAGGGCAACGACGTTGAATGCCGGGTGCTCGTCGGCGGGGAGTTGCGCTCGCGCAAGGGCCTCAATCTGCCGGGTGTTGATCTCGGTATCAGTGCCTTCACGGAGCATGACCGACGCTGCCTGCAGTTTGCCCTGGAGCACGGGGTGGACGCGGTCAGCCAGTCGTTCGTATCGAATGCTGCGGACGTGCAGGCCGTTCACGAGGCGGCGGCGGAGACCGGCCATCGACCCTTTGTCATTGCCAAGATCGAACGCGCGGATGCCCTGAAGAACATTGACGCGATCGTCGAGGCCGCCGACGGCATCATGATTGCACGCGGTGATCTTGGTGTTGAGATCCCGGTCGAGGAGATCGCGGTCGTTCAGAAGCAGCTCATGTCAATCGCCCTCAAGCGGGGGAAACCCGTCATCACGGCAACCCACATGCTGGAATCCATGGTTGAACACCGGCGTCCGACACGTGCTGAAGCGACCGATGTGGCAAATGCCATCCTCGATGGTACCGATTGCGTCATGTTGTCCGGCGAGTCGGCCATGGGAAAGTATCCCGTCGAAGCCACCGCGATGCTCACCCGCATAGCTGCCGCCACGGAGCCGACGCGCACCTATCACCGGATCGAGGAAGCCCTGCAGGCGTATGGGCATGATGAGAATCTGTCGGCCATCGACCTGCTGGCTGTGAGCATTTACTACGCCCAGAAGCGGGCCCGTCCCGTTGCCGTCATTATTCCTTCGCGTGGCGGGTCCACGGCCCGGAATGTCACGCGCTTCCGCTTGCCGGTGTGGATAACGGCGTTTTGTCCGCAAGCATCAACCTGTCAGACACTGCAGTTTTCGTATGGTGTGGACACCGTGCACGTCCCGGAAGGCTGTGACGATTGGGAGCGATTTGCGCGGGACTGGCTGTATGCACAGGGTTTGACAGAGGGTATGGCGCTGCTCACCCAGGGCCCTTCAGGACAATCTGGGGCAGGTAATCATCGCATGGAGATTATGGAGCTCTAGATAGTGTTTTCAGGCGATCATGCCTCGCACGGCCATTTGGCAACCAGGGCACGGAAGATCGTGTCGATCGGTGCTTCCGAAGCATACCGGGGGTTGGTCCGAACGTAAGTGACGAAGACCTCGACGGCTTGTGTGCGCGTTGTCTCCGGGGGGTTGCAGGAAATCCTCTTGTACGTGGGGGACATGGAAATGGCATCCTCATAGTGCATGCCGCCTTCGAAAAAGCCATAGCAGAATGCCCTGGCGGCCATGTGATCGGGATGGCTCCGTTCGAGGGTACAAATATCCACGAGATCTCCCGCGGTACGGAGACTGAAGTCCTCCAGTGTGTAGCCATCGCTTAGCGTTGTCTCGGCCCGCAGTTGTCCCGACACAAGCCAGCCCGCGGTTAGCACGACGATTCCCACAATACCTGTCCAGTACTTGATGTTCATGACTTTGCTCCTTCGGACGCCGGGATGCCGGCGCATTGTCAATGGGTTCCTGTTTCCGTTGCGGGACCGGAACAGTTCCGGTCCTGTATGGATGTCACTCTGTGATCTGCCTTACTGTTGCTGTCGCAACCGCTCGTTTTCTTCCCTGAGGCGTTGATTTTCGGCTTCCGCACTCCCCCGCTTCTTGTTCTGATCGACCAGATAGCCGCCAGCTGCGCCAGCTGCGGCGCCGCCGATCACCGAGCGTCTGCTGCCGCCGAGGAGCGCGCCCGCCGCGGCGCCGATTGCCGCACCGGACCCGGTGCGCTGCTGGGTCTCGCTCATCGTGCAGGCGCCGCCGGCGAGCGCCAGCGACACGAGGAGAAATATTCGTATGGAAATCGCATTCATCCCGAAG
>JAUVAN010000353.1 GCA_030591725.1 Deltaproteobacteria bacterium | reverse complement strand
GCCGCATCCTTCGCGCCGTCTTCAATTCCCGTCACGTCGTAGGGATCGTAGGGGCTTCCTTCCACGGGGCCGCCCGGGACAGAGCAGGTCTCCACATCCGTCCCGCCGTCATCGTCACCAATGGCGCAGGGCACCGGATCGAAATCCAGCTCTTTCACGCCGGCGTCGGCATCGGTGTCCGTATCAGTGTCGGTATCGGTGTCGGTATCCGTGTCGGTGTCCGTATCGGTATCTGTGTCCGTGTCGGTATCTGTGTCGGTGTCCGTATCGGTGTCGGCGTCTGCGTCGGTGTAACTGCTGTTTCCGTCCCAGTAAATCACCAGGTAACCGTGGACATCATCTGTTTCGAGTGCGGTCCAGCTGACCTGCACGTTCTCCGATCCGATCGAGGCCGTTACCCCCGTGGGAGCGGTGGACGGGCCGGTCATGTCCAGGGACATATCGAGGGCGGATTCGGGCCAGATTCCGTCTATGGTGAAGCCATCAGTATTCTCGGCCTGTCCCTCGAATTCGAGCAACCCCACCCACAGATCAACCGACCCCTCAGTGGCGTCGGCCCCGAAGATCTCCTGGGCCGTCAGGGTGAAGATCAGATCTCCGGTGGATTGGCCATTGACGAGCAGGTCGCAGGTGTTCGGATCGTCGTAGCAGGAAGTTCCCCTGTAGAGATACAGCAGCCTCCCGGTCGTGTCGGAGCTCTCCAGATCCACGGTCAGACTGAACGAAACGTTTGAATCGTAATCGTTCTGGTTTGCGTGGGTGAAGTCGCTGGACGAAAACCCCCAGTTGTTATTCGACCGATCGGCGGCCTCCAGCGTGACGGCCGCAACCTCGCAGGGAATCAGCGCCAGAAGCACTGCCAACATGCCGATTTTTCTCAAAATAGAAATCATGACCTATGGTTTAGCAAGAACCGAACCATAAGGCGAGCGCCCGTTCACGCCGCTTTTCGGAACCCCTGCAACGCGGTTTTTGACATTTTGTCATTCACGACAACGATTTTGAGACGTAAAGGCGAAAAAAATAACCCCATCCTGGCTTTATCTTAGCAGGCTGGCGGCGATTACTACTCTCTGAATCTCGGAGGTGCCCTCGTAGATCTCGGTGATCCGCGAGTCGCGATAATGGCGCTCTACGCCGTATTCCTTGGTATAGCCGTAGCCTCCGTGAATCTGCAGCGCCTGATGCGAGATGTATGTGGACGCCTCCGCAGCGTACACCTTGCACATGGCGGATTCTTTGGAGTAGGGCTTGCCCACATCCTTGAGGTAGGCCGCGTTGAGGGTGAGCAGGCGCGCCGCGTCCAGCCTCACGGCCATGTCAGCCAGTTTGAACTGAATAGCCTGGAGTTTGGAGATCGGGCCGCCGAACGCCTGGCGCTCCTTTGCGAACTCGATGGCCTCCTCGAGAGCCGCGCGACCGATACCCAGGGCCTGGGAGGCTATCCCGATGCGACCCGCGTCCAGAGTGACCATGGCCACCTTGAACCCCTTGTTCAGACCTCCGAGCTGATTGCTCGCGGGGATGCGCACGTCCTCCATGAAAATCGAGCTGGAGTGGGAGGCGCGGATGCCCATCTTGTCTTCCTTGGGGCCGCAGCTCACGCCCTTTGTGTCCATTGGAACCACGAACGCGGTAATCCCCCTGTTGCCCGCGCCCTTGTCCGTGTTGGCGAAGATGATCGCGATCTGTGCGTTGGGCGCGTTGGTGATGAAGTTCTTTTCTCCGTTCAGCACCCATTCGTCGCCGTCGAGCACCGCCGTGGTCTTCATTGACGAGACATCCGATCCGGCGCCAGGCTCCGTCAGGCCGAAACAGCCGAGCTTCTCGCCCGCCGCGAGCGGTTCCAGAAATTCCTTTTTCTGTTCGTCTGTTCCGAACTTGAACAGGGGATGGCAGACCAGGGAGTTGTTGACGCTCATGATGACGCCGGTGCCGGCGCAGGCGCGGGAGATCTCCTCGATTGCCAGACCGTAGGAAACGTAATCCATTCCGCCGCCGCCGTTCTCCTCGGGAATTGCCACTCCCAAAAAACCCATCTCGGCGAGCATCTCTATCTTGTCGGCCGGGTAGGTGCACTCCTCGTCGAGTTTGGCCGCGATGGGGTCCAGCTCACGGACGGCGAAATCACGGGCCGTGTCCCGCACCATGATCTGTTCTTCGGTAAAATCGAACTTCATGCGGCGCCTCTACTTTCTGGTGAAAACCGCCTTGCGTTTTGCAACAAACGCGGCCATTCCCTCGGTCTGATCCTCGGTACCGAACAGAGCGCTGAACGCCTGTTTTTCGAGCTCCAGGGCCGAGTCCAGAGGGAGATCCACGCCCTTGTTCATCACGCGCTTGGCCGCCGCGATCGCGAGTGGGCCATTGGACATGAGCAGGTTTGCCTTTTCGCGAACCTTGTCCATCAGTTCGTCGGGCTCGAATACCTCCGCCACCAGGCCGATGCGTCTGGCCTCCTGGGCGTCTATGATCGCTCCGGTGTAGACGAGCTCCCTGGCCTTGTTCATTCCCACGGTTCGTGCGAGCCGCTGGGTTCCACCGAATCCGGGGATGATGCCCAGGCTGACCTCGGGCTGGCCGAACCTGGCCCTGGTCGAGGCGTAGATGAAATCGCAACCCAGTGACACCTCGGTGCCTCCACCGAGCGCGAACCCATTTACTGCGGCGATGACGGGCTTGTCCATGGTCTCCAGCGCCATCAGCATCGCGTGGCCCAGATCTCCGAATTGAAGTCCGTCCTGTGTCCCGAATTCACCCATCTGGGCAATATCGGCGCCGGCGATGAAGGACCTTCCCGCGCCGGTGATCACCAGAACCTTCACCTCGGCATCCGACGCGGCTGTGACGATGGTCGCGAGCATCTCTGCCAGCACCTGCATATTCAGCGCGTTGAGCACGTCCGGACGGTTGATCGTTATGGTGCCGATGCCCTCTTTCACCTCGTATTTGATGGTTTCGTAGCTCATTCGGTCTTGCCCTTCCTTGGAAACGGTGTTTCCCCTCTCGCCTCAATTAACGAGGCCGGATTTTATCACGAAAACGGAATCATAGCTGTATGTGTAAAATCATGTGTTCGTCAATTGGGCACATCAATTGGACGGGATTGTGCCGACAGGTCAAGTCAGATACATTGATGGCCTTGAGAATCGCCAACCGTTACCAGGGCAATCGTTGCTCCGGGAACGGGACACACAAGGACGCTCAATGACGAAGAACGATCAAATCGCACGTGTGGCGACCATTGCGGCGCTGGTTCTCCTTTCGTACACCGGCCTGTCATTTGCCCAGCCACGGGACAACCCCATCGAGCGTGCCCGCCATCACATGGAGCTGGGACAGGAGTCATTTGCAAAGGGGAGCTTCGAGGATGCACATCAGCATTTCGTGAACGCCTATGCGGCGTCGCCGTTCCCGGCGTTTCTCTACAACGCGGGGTTTGCCGCGCAGAAGGGCCAAGACTACGAGCTCGCCGCAAAGATGTACCGGCGCTATCTCGACGAGGAACCCGATGCGCCCGATGCGGCCGATGTGGAAATAAAGATTCGGGGGCTGTTGGCCGATCAACCGACGGAAACCCTCGAGGGCGAGACCTCACCGGGGGTACCCGAAGTCACGAGCGAGACGGAGATGAAATCACTGATCTCGGTGCGAACGAATCCCCACAACGCCAATATCAGAATACTCGACAAGGCGGGGAATGAGGTCTCGGTTTTCGATGGTCCTGCCGCCCACACAGTGATCAGGGGCACCTACACGGTGGAGGCGAGCCACCCGGACTACCGGACGGTACAGACCGACATCAACGTCACCCCGGGTCAGGTCTACATCGTGGTCGTCGAAATGAGCCAGGGAGCTTTCCTCGGTTTCCTCCACATCAAGACCGACGTGCCGGGCGCGCGGGTGTACGTGGACGACAGGGAGATGGGCTCGATGGGCACAACGCCGTGGGGCAACGTGCTTCCGAGCGGAAAACACAAGATCTGGGTGGAAAAACCAGGATTCGAAACCATCGAGACCGAGGTGGTGATCAATATCGGCGACAAACAGGCGATGGTCTTGACCCTGGAGCGCCTGCAGGTGGGCGTCCTGCACGTCAAGGCCAACGTTCCTGCCTCCAGTATTTACCTTGACGGAAGAAAGCTCTTTGGAACCGCGCCCATCGAAGAAGTGGCGACCCCCGGGCAGCACAAGCTCAAGGTGACCGCCGAGGGCATGAAGGACTACGAGACAGATGTGGAGATATCCTGCGGTCAGACAACCAAGGTGCTCGTGAGGCTCAACCCCAAACCGAGCCGGACATCAGCGTGGG
>JAUVAN010000290.1 GCA_030591725.1 Deltaproteobacteria bacterium | reverse complement strand
TGACAGTAGCAATAGGAGCGGACACGGCGAACGGGCAACTGGCGCCGGATTCGAGTTATCAGAAGCCGTTTTTCAACAGGTACACCGCGATATATCTTGACCTGCGACTCGACTTCGCCGGTCTCACATCGCAACTAACCTCAAGCGAGGAGTAAGATCATGGGCATCAATGCAAAGAGAATTTTGGGGAATGGGACTATTCTTCTGATCGCGGCTATCTTGTTCGGCGCGTGCGCGCAGGAGCGGGATCCCATCGATCGGGTACAGCCGTACGCGCTGCCCAAGACGTTCTTCATCGGCGATGATTATAATAACGCCGACGACGATCCCGAGTTTTGGAGCCAGAACACCATGATCGACGTGGGCTACGGCGCGACGGGGTTTGGACAATTCACGTCCACATACGCGCAGCCGATGGCACGCCTCAAGTGGCAGATCACCGAGGATATGCTTCTGGGTCGCGCGTCATACGAGCGCATCGACTACACGGACGGCAAGGGCTACGCCACTGGGTTGGAGACGCAGGACGGAGTGATTGTAGCCGCGTTCAGGATCGTGAGCCATTTCGACATCGTGAATAGCTACAACCCCACCACGGGCGAGAAGCTGAACGTGATCGAGGAAAACACTTACGACCGCCCGTGGTATGAGCGCGAGTACATCCGTGTCGACTGGTCCAAAAACATGAACACGGACTCCTACGATTTCGACACCCTGTCCTACATCGGGATGCTCGGGAGTTACGATTATGAGCCGCTGTCTTACTATGTCGAGGACCCCGCCGACGAGGACGCACCGTACTTCGATTTCGATGGCGGCTACTTCGACGTGACCACCAAGGTGTTTGCCAAGCCCGGCATGGTCGACCTGAGCCACCTCGGCTGGTGGATCAAGACCATCCCCGCATGTTGGCTGGACGCTGATTTCTTCGGCGGATCGTATCCGTCCGGCACCTGCAACCCAATGGAGCTGACCCTCCGTCACTCCTTCCGGCGCGTTGTTGACAACGACTTCCAGCCCCTCGAATGGGACGGATGGCGTTTCCAGGCGTTCGGCGGTTTCGCATGGACCGAGCGCATGGGCTACGCGCGCAACTACGGCATGACAGACGCGTTGCATCACAGGTTCCTGTCCCAGTTCCAGATCTGGGAGCGTGCTCACTACTACGGCAACGAGTGGGACGGCCCCGGTACCTGGGCCAAGGACGAGGGCGACGTGATGGAAGCGCCGGTGGAGTGCTACACCCCCGAGTCGACACCGTACGGCGGGGATCCCAATCGCGACAATAATGGCAACGGCACCGCCGACGAGTGCGAGGCCGTCACAGTGGCGACCGGGTTCGAGGGCTCCCAGTGCGACACCTACACCCAGAAGTGCACGCTGCCCTTCCGCGCCCGGAAACCCAAGAAGATGGCCTGGTTTTATACCAACAACAGCGATCAGAGGTATTTCAATTCATCCGATCTCGCCGTGCACCAGTGGGACGTGGGCCTGAGGACGGCCATTCGGGCAGCCCAGTACTCCGAGTGCATGGTTTCGGCCGATGGTGGAGTCAAGAAAGATTGCTCGCAGAATTGGCCCATCTACTTCGGTCAGCAGGGCGACAACGACAACGCCATTTCGCTGGCCCTTGAAGTGGACGATTGCCGCAACGGCGTCGCGCACGAACAATGTCGGGACACTGCGGGCAATGTAGACATGTCGTGTTGTGCCGGCCTTGCCGCTTCCATCGGCAACGCGCGGATGGTCAGCCAGTACGTCCAGAGCATCGCGCGGATGCCTGAAACCATCGTCATGTGCCACAGCCCGGTGGAGGCCACCGACGATCCGATAGGTGCTCCGGAGGGCAAAAGGTTGCCCCCTGGTATTTCTGCCGAGATGTGCGCCACGGCCCGAGAGGAGGGCAACGCAGACATGCTGGAGACCTGCCTGGCGGCACGCAACGTGAGGCGCGGCGATCTCCGCTATCACCTGGTCAACGTGATCAAGGAGCCTGGCACCAGGACGCCGTGGGGAATCATGACGAGCGCGGTCGACCCGCTCAACGGGCAGACCATCCAGTCCTGCTCCAACGTGTGGGCATGGGTGAACGACTACTGGGCCCAACGCCTGGTCGACTACATGCGTTTCGCGGCCGGCGAGATCAGTGTGGAAGAAGTCACCGAGGGTGAGTACATCAAGGACTGGTCCACGGCGGCCGATGCTGCCGGCCGCTCCGGCGTCCACGGTGGGATGACCAGGGAAGAGGTGCATAGTCGGATGTCGAACTTCCTTCATAATGATCTTCCCGAGCCCTGGCTGCACAAGACTCCTTCGATAGACAAGAATATCGAGGTCAAGCTCAGGCAGATCAAACATGAATTCTCTGGTGTCCTGGCCGACTCGCAAACGGCCACCACCACCGGCCCCATCTACCAGGCTCGCCTGGACGCGCTTCGCGGCACGCAGGTGGAGGCGGAGCTCATGAATCACCAGATGCAGCAGCTCTACGGCGTGGATGATATGTTCCTCTCGAGCAGCCTCATGGATATCGCTTCGCCCCTGCGCGGCGGCAACCTGGCCATGCGCAATGACATGGAGCGCCTGAAACAGAACGCCATGGCCGAGCGCGGCATGTGTGAGATCGAGATGGCCCCGTCCCCGGTGGCGGTCAACGGCCTGAGCAAGATCATGCAGGCGAAGTTCAGCGACTTCAGTGCCGATGACTCACCAGGAGAGCAACAGGCCCGCGCCGACAAGATGATCGATTACATCGCCCGCAGGGCGCATACATGCGTCATCGTTCACGAGATGGGGCACGCCATGGCGCACCGCCATAACTTCGTCAGCTCATCCGACGCTAACTTCTACCGGCCGCAATACTGGCAGCTTCGCACCAAAGACAACACTATTCCCGGGGTCAGCAAGCTCGCGGACATGACGGACCCGACCGGGGAGACAACTCTGGGACCGCGCTACTTCGACCCGGTCACCCCAAACGAGGATGAAAACCTCATATGGATGTGGTCCGCCTCATCGGTCATGGACTACGCAGGCGAGGCCACCCAGGACTTCCTGGGCCTCGGCGCGTGGGACATGGCGGCCCTGCGTATGTTCTACGGTGACAGCGTGGCGGTTTACCCCAAGTCGTATGCCGACGTGGAAGGCGGCACTTCGCTGCAGGGGAACCGCGCCGCCAGCATCATGAAGAAGATGGACAACTTCGGAGGCATCCTCGGGTTCAGGTACGAATTGGGCGACAACGATATTCACTACAGTCAGCTCGCGGATAAGTACAAGTACGACCTGATTCAGAATTGCCATGAAGTGAACACCGATGACTTCATTCCTGATCGGTATGATGAAAGCAAGAACGGCAAATGGCATCCGGTCCTGGACGGTGAGATCGTGGCCCCCAACGGCGACGGTGTTTACACACGTTGCAGTCAGCCGGAGATCGATTACGTGCCGTGGAGAACCTTGCGTCCGCCGACCTACGAGCAGGCGCCCAAGTATTCGGATGGTGAGGTGGCCTACCTGAGGGCGACCGAGGACAACCTGGAGTACGGAGGTATGGTGGACCGTGATGGTCGTGTTCGCGTGCCTTACGGTTTCGCCACTGATCGCTGGGCCGACATCGGCAACGCGGCGGTGTACCGTCACGATAATGGTGCGGACACTTACGAGATATTCAATTACCTGATAACTCAGCAGGAGCTGTTCCAGGTCTTCGACACATATCGTCGGGGCAGGATGACCTTCTCGGTGAGCGGCGCCTCCGGCCGTATCAACGGGCGTTACAACGGAAAGATCCGCGACGGCGCAAAGGGACTTTCCCTGCAGCGCAACTACCTCACCGAGCTCGGCGCCGAGTGGGGTATCGCCGGCGATGTTCTCTGGGACTATGCCGCCGCCGAATGGTATACGGACAGCGTCATCGCCTCCACCATGGCGTTCGATCATTTCGTGCGAACGGCCCAGCGGCCCCAACCCGGCCCGCACCTGTTGCCCGAGTTTGCGAATGACATTTACGGCGAAGTGTTGCGTTCCGTCGAGGATTCCCAGTGGGAGGGAGATCCTTCCGTCAGCATTCCCAACGGCGCGTACGGAACCGATGGAGCCTTCGGCACAATGGCGCCGGGCGGCAAGCTAGTGGAGAACCGGCTGGATGAGACCCAGGGCGAATATTCAGCGAATTACACAATCAACGCCGGCTCCTATTACGACAAAATCTGGTCCGCCATGATGATGACCGAGTCGGTGGACAACTTCATCTCCGACTCCCGCGGTGACTTCGTGGACGGCCGTTATCGCGCATGTTCGCTGGCCGATCTGCTCCCGGATGGATACCGCAGGTGGATCGCGAATAACCTCACCAACGACGAGTTCCTCAAGGGCGTCAGGGTGGCGACCGACTCCGCCGGCACCCCGCTGGTCGAAGATGCGACCGACCTGTTCCCGAGCCAGGGGATGGGCAACACCATGTGGTGGGGCGATGAGCCGAAGGTCTGCTTCCCCGTGGATGGTACTACCGTGTGCGGCGCTTACAACACCACCGTCGATCTTGGCGACGAGCCCGCCCACGTGGCGGTGGTCGAGTCCCAGATGGGCTGGGAGGCGCAGAAGTACCTCATCACGTGGACATATGCCTTCCTGCCCGAGAACGACCAGCAGTGGTGGAAGGACATGCTGTGGCTATGGGACATCACGGGCATCGATGACAGCATCATCAACATGGATTACCGCATGAAGTTCCACAACCCGGAAGGCAGGACCTTCCTGGCCAGGCGCTACGGCAGGGAGACCATCTTCGGCAAGGAGGTGGAGAAGGGGGTGGCCGCCCGTGTTCTGGAGTACGCCAATGGGCTGCTCTACAAGGGATACGAGACCACCGGCGTGGACGACGACGGCGACGGAACGGACGATTGGTACGAAGTCGTGCGTAATAGCAATGGTGATCCCATAGTGCTCTACGATCCTGCAATGACGGACCTGAACTACAATCCGCCGACCTCGGGTTGCAACTCCAACACTAATGTACAGTGTACATGCGAGATGAACCGCGCGTGCATGGAACTCGATCGCTACATGTCTGTTATAGACTGGATGTGGTACTTCGCAGGGTCCTCCTCGCACGGGGTGAGTTCCTGGGACGACATGATCGGAATCTATGGATAGTTGGTGCATTCATGTCCCTATTGTCCGTGTGTTGAACTGACCTTTTTAGGTTGATGTTAATAAATGCAAAGGGTTATATACCATGCTCCAGGGCTTGAGGTGCCCTGGCACGTCTACTGCAAGGAAACAGTTATCAGGGTGCGCCAGGGGCATCCCGCTAGCACCGAGAAGGGTATAATGCGAATGCTAAACAGCCTCGAAAAACGGACATCGGTCATTACCGCCGGACTTTTGCTACTGGTTGTCGTGGGGTTCTCCCCGGCGCTTCGTGCCGAGGTCGTCTCGGCGGAGGTTTCGGTGGAGAGTTCGGTGGAGCCGGACGCCAAGAAGGACGAGTGGAAGGAGCCGTGGCGCGGCAGCTCGTTCACGTACCGCAACGTGGCGACGGCGGTGACC
>JAUVAN010000332.1 GCA_030591725.1 Deltaproteobacteria bacterium | reverse complement strand
TCTCGTCTGTGGCTTTTGGAAACCCGCGCATGGTTGGAGGAGCGGCCCACGAGGTTGTCGCAAAAAGAAGGAAAAGGAGAACCGGTACAATCCTTTTCATGACAAACAACCAACTACTCGTCGTAAAAGATCGGTTCCCTCTGGGATAAATATGACTCAATGATGTTCTTATCTTTTTCCATCAACCCGTTGAACTGAATGCCCATCCCCGGTTCGGCTTCCTCCGCGATCTCATTGTACTCCCTTACCCATCGAACGATCCCCGGGGTGGAGATGAGATACCCGTCCGGCATTGTGAAGTTCACCTGCAGTATCGAACCGATGGCGAGGATCTCGAAAGTGGCGATGAAGACACCCCCCGCAGAGATATCCTCTGAAAATCCAGTGAAAAAATTGGAGTCGGACTGAAAGCCAATATCAGCCTCGATGCCGACTCTCTGAACATCTCGCCTCTTGTCGTGTGGCAGCTGATCTCCCATCACGGCCGCCGGGGCGGCAGGCTGGATGGACTGGCGCTCCTGAACCTTGGAGACCGGATAAAGCAGAGCGAGGGTCTTGGCGATGGTCTGGGTCGCACTGGTCAGCGCGGCGTCCTCACCTCGCACCTCCTGCATCAACTCGAGGGTATTCCGAAGATGGTCCATCGCCTGCAAGACGCCGGCCGTATGAGCCGGCTCAAAGGCCTCCGAACTCTGCACGGCGAAGAGCGCGCCGACCGCCTTGGCGATTGACGCGGTCACTTCGTCCACGTTGAGTTCCTTGTTCTTGATATCCTGGATCAGGCCGAGAGCTTCCCCGAGAGTCTCCCGGGCAAGCTGTGCCGGCCTGGCCGCTTTTAATTTATCCGCCTCATGTACCATGAACGAGCCTCCCACCCTTTAAATAACCAGCACTACCTACCATGTGGCAGTAACTGGTTAACATACCGAAGATTACTCAAGTTCCAGGAGAAAGACAACGCAGCTGTCGTCAGATCGAACGAGTCCGTCAGATCAGAGTTCATGCATCTCTTTTGGAAACTCGCCGGGCTCGTCCGTGGTGGGGGCGCCCTCCGAATCTGGAGGAAGATCCAGGGGGGCAGTGCCCTCGAATCCCTCGAGTGCCGCTTCCAGATTGGCCCGCGATTGCAGAAGGGCCAGGCGAGCGTGCTCCTCGCGCCGCTGTATCAACGTAACGTAGGTCTTAACATTCTTCACCGCCTTGTCGAAATGCAGCGCATTGTCGTGACAAAGGCCGAGATAGTAGTGGATCTCCGGGTGGCCGATGACGTAACTCTCGTGCTCCCGCACGAGCTGGCTCAACACCTCGATGGCTTCTTCGCACTGTGAGCTGTCCTCCGGGTCGGCGTTGAGGAAGTGGAGATACCCTTTGAGGAAGAGCATTTGAGGCCCTCCCCGCCGCCAGAGGTGATCGGGTATTCGGTCGAACCGTTCGAGGGAATCGCGATGTGCCTGGAGGGTAAGCGCTCGCTTCACGCCGTCCAGATGTTCAACAAGCTCACCAATCTGCTTCCCGGTAATGCCCGGAGTGGGAGATGGATCCTCGATCTGGGCGAGCGGCGAACCGGTTTCACCGGAGAGGAGAACAAGGACGCGCTTTGCGATCGCGAGCGCCTTGTGATTCGGATCGATCAACTCGGCCTTTTCGATGAAGTTGTTGGCCTCCCGCTTCCTGCCATTGGTGAGCAGCGAAATCGCCTGGTTCGCCAGTATCGTAACCTCATTGGGGCCGTCGCCAAGACCGACAAGGACTCTTGCGAGGTGGCCGTATCTCCACGAACTCGTGTAGATTGTCGCCAGATATCCCGCGAAGAGCCTGAACGAGATAAGGTCGTGCGGGGCGGCGAACTCGATAACTGCGTTGTCGTCGGTGTTGATGGGCAGAGCATCCCACTTTTCCGGATCGGGGCCGTTTGTGTAATCGAGAACCTCACCCTTGTTCACCAGCAGCACCCGGGCGAACAAGTCCGCCGGAGAAAGGATGTACGCTCGTTCCAGCTCCGCATTAACCTTCTCATCCTTCATCTGGGAAGCGACGTGATCGAAATCGAAACGGAGGGGCTCGAACGAACCAATCAGGACCGTATCGGAGGAGAGGTCCTCCGCCGCAAAGAGCGCGACGTGGGGAAAGACACTCGCGAAGGTGCGGAAGATGATCTTGATGTTCGAGGGAGACATCTCGTAGAGCTGCACCCACTGGGCAAAGATGCCGCCCTTCTTGAGAGCCTTTGCGGAGGATTGGAAGCTCTCCCTTGTGAACATGTTCGAAACGCCGGTTATCCACGGATTGGAAGGTTCGGAGACGATGACGTCGTACTTCCCCGGCGCGGTTGCCAGGAAATTGCGCCCGTCGTTGTTGAAGAGGGTCAGGCGATCGTTGATCACGTAGGTGTCGGGATCGGTCCAGTCGTAGTCCGGGTTGGGCTCCCCCGTGTCAGGATCTACCGGGAGTCGGTAGACCAGATTGTTCACGTCGAACTCCGGGTCTCGTGGAGTGCCTTCCATGCTGCCGAAGACGGTTGAGGCCTCCACGACGGCGTTCTCGAGCTCCACGCAGTCAACGTGCCTGACGGGAAACTCCAGGGCCGAGCCTACCGTAACCCCCGATCCGAAGCCGATTATGGCCACGTCGAGATCCTTGCTGCCCTCCGGATGAAAGAGGAGCGGGTAGGCCGCGATCATTATCTGCGTGGGCATGTCGTCGCCGTTGGACGCGTCCACCTTCCCGTTGTTCTTGAGGGCGAAGTGCCGCCCCCACAGCTCGATGGAGACGGTCGTAGTGACGCCGTCGTGATAATACTTGATGTCCGGATCGCCCCATGATTCCTCATCCAGCGCGTTCTCCATGAGCGATATCCGAAAAACGCCGATGGTCAGCGCCGCCGGATCCCATCCCGGCGCGAAGAGGAGAAACAGCGCTGCCAACGACGCTGTCGCCGCGAAAGCGAGCCACCGAGCGATCTTGTGTCCCCGAGATACGACAATGAGCGCGAGGCCGATGAGGGCGTAGATCGTGATGGACAGGAAGAAGGTGGTCTGCATACCGAACCCGTTCATGTAATGAGAGAAAACGGGTACGAAGACGAAAGCCGAGAGGAAGGAGCCGCAGATCGCCCCGACGGTGTTCATGGCGTAAATGCTACCCACGTCTCTTCCGATGTTCTTCAGCCCGGTGACCGCTATGCGGATCGTCAGGGGGAATGTGGCGCCCATACCGACAGTGATCGGAAGGACGGCGAGCGCGGCGACCGTGAACATGATGAACTGGATAAGTCCGACGTGGTTTTCGTAGGCTTCGATGTGTCCGGTCACCATCCTGGCGAACATGCGCGGAAGATCGTCCATGTAGAGGTAACTGCCCATGGCGAAGAGCATGATCGCTATCTCCACCGCGGCGAGCACGATGACGGGGTTTGAGATCCGCTTTGAGAGCTTGCTGAAGATCGCAGACCCGATGGCCAGGCCCACAAGAAACGCAAGGAGCACCAGGGCGAAGGAATAGACCGATGAACCGATGATCATCGCCATCGACCGGTTCCAGACCACCTGCAGGTTCATCGCCGCGAGCCCCGAAAAGAAGAACGCGACCATCACTGTCCTGCGCTCCCAGAGGGTAGCCACGAAATCTCTCGCCCCCTCGTGGACCATCGCGATCTCCAGATCGTCTTCGGCCTCACGCTCATCGCCGGACAGGCTGGGTTCTAACCTGCGGCGAAAGACCAGGATGACCAGACAAAGGACGATGTTGATGGTCCCGGCGGTGATGTTGGTGGCATTCAGGCCAATGCTGGAGAGAAAAACGAAGGTGGCCAGGAAGACGCCGAGGATGGCGCCGACGGTGTTGAGTGTGTAGAGGGTCCCAACTCGTGACCCCACCCTCGCCATGTGTCCCTCTTGTCTGATGAAATGCCGGGAGAGCAGCGGGAGTGTTGCGCCCATGCACGTGGTGGGAATGATGAGCACTACCGCCACGGCGAGGAAGCGAAAGATGGAGAAGAGCCAGAAGCTGTTTCCCAGGTGTTGCGCCATGTAGCTGTTCAGGCCGGGATAGACGTTATGGATGAGCGTCGGGATCAACAGGGCGCTCACGCCTATTACGCCCTCCGCAATCGCATAGGCCGCAATGGGTGAGCGCAGGCGATCGGCGAACTTGCCGAAGAGCCAGGACCCGAGCGCGAGGCCGCCCATGAAGCAGGTGAGCACCGTGGATATGGCCAGGGTGGTGGCGCCGAAAATGTGCTCCAGATGTCGCGTCCAGATTATCTCCAGCGTGAGGCTGGAGATGCCGGACAGGATGAAAGCGATCAGAATGAGTGGATGCAACGGCGCCCCTTAAGGGTGGAATCTCTTCGTTCGTTGCGCGCGAGTATACGGGCCGACACGGAACATGTCACTATGCCGACGCAGCCCGAAAAAAGGTTAGTCATTTTTGATCGTCACCCAAGGTCGAAGATCGAAGAACCAAGTCGTGCTTTGTTATCGTGCCATCCTGCGAAGCTCCGAAGGAGCGTAGCAGGACAAACGTCGAGGTAGAGTAGGCTCGGGACGTTTCCGTCCCGAGCCCCTCGCCAGATCCGTACTTGGAGATTTCCACCATACGGCTCCTCC
>JAUVAN010000077.1 GCA_030591725.1 Deltaproteobacteria bacterium | reverse complement strand
ATGACCGGATACCTTTAAAACTTGGCGTTTCCCGGGGTGCGGGCGAAGGGTATGACGTCGCGGATGTTCTGCATGCCCGTTACGTACATGAGCATGCGCTCGAAACCGAGCCCGAATCCGGAGTGAAATACGCCGCCGTACCTGCGAAGATCCAGGTACCACCAGTAATCTTTTGGGTCGATTTCGAACAGTTCCATATTGCTTTCCAGCACGTCCAACCGTTCTTCACGCTGGGATCCGCCGATGATCTCCCCCACATGGGGAACCAGCAGGTCCATGGCGGCCACAGTTTTTCCGTCGTCGTTGACGCGCATGTAGAAGGCCTTGATATCGCGGGGGTAGTCGATGACGAATGCCGGCCTGCCGAGCAGCTCCTCGGTCAGGTAGCGCTCGTGCTCGGACTGCAAGTCCGCTCCCCACGAAACCGGATACTCGAACTCGCGCTTCGCCTGGCCCAGGAACTCGACGGCCTCCGTGTAGGTGAGAATCTCGAATTTGGATCCCGTCAGGGCCTCCAGCTTCGCGCGCAGACCTTTTTCGACCCACTGATCCAGGAAGGTGATGTCCTCGTCGCATCGGTCGAGCACGGTCTTGACTATGGAGCGGATGAAATCCTCGGCCAGTTCCATGTCGCCCGCGAGATCGCAGAAGGCCATCTCGGGTTCGATCATCCAGAACTCGGAGGCGTGTCGTGAGGTATGCGAGTTCTCGGCCCTGAAGGTGGGCCCGAATGTGTAGACGTTTTTGAAGGCGAGTGCGAACGCCTCAGCCTCCAATTGCCCGCTCACAGTGAGGGAGGTCTCCTCGCCGAAGAAGTCACTGGCATGATCCACAGCCCCGTCCTTCATGGGTGGATTACCCGGATCGAAGGTGGAAACGCGAAACATCTGACCGGCGCCCTCGCAATCCGCGGCGGTTATGATGGGGGTGTGCACCTGAATGAAACCGCGGCTGTCGAAAAAGTTGTGTATCGCCATCTGCAGCGCGTGACGTACCCGGAAAACGGCGCCGAACGTGCGCGCCCTGGGTCTCAGATGGGAGATGGTGCGCAGGAACTCGAACGAATGTCGCTTCTTCTGAAGGGGATAGTCGTCTTGCGAAGGTCCCATGATCTCCACGCCGGCGGCCTTCAGCTCCACCCTCTGACCCTTCGCCGGCGATTCGGTGAGCTCCCCCACAGCGCGAACCGCAGCGCCCACGCCCACTCTGGCGATCTCCTCGAAGCCGGGCATTTCCGGATCGATCACCAGCTGCAAGCCGGCGAGGCACGATCCATCGTTGATCTCCAGGAAGGCCACACCCTTGCCGCTGCGCGCCGTGCGAACCCAGCCCTCAACGGTTACGTTTTTTTTCGGTGGGTCGAGCGCCAGGATTTGCCTGATGGTGTCAATCATGATGATGTTTTTTAGTTCAAGTACATCGTCCGATCAAGCTACTGCTTGCCTGCGGCTCGGCGTTGCTCCAGGCCGTGATAGATGGCGGCGCCCGAGACGTCGCCCCAGACGTTCACGGTGGTGCGGCACATGTCGAGGATTCGATCGAGCGCCAGGATCAACCCGATTCCCTCCAGCGGCAGCCCCAGAGCGCCGAGTACCACGGCGATCATCACCAGGGAGGCGGACGGAATTCCCGCCGTGCCCACGGCGGCGAGGGTGGCCATCACCAGCACCGAGGCCTGCTGGGCCAAAGAGAGATCCATTCCGTAGGCCTGGGCCACGAACAGTGCGGCAACGGCCTCGTACAGAGCGGTTCCGTCCATGTTTACCGTCGCTCCAAGTGGAACGATGAAGTTGACTATTCGTTTTGGGATCCCGGCCCGCTCGGTGGCGCACTCCAGGGTGAGCGGGAGGGTTGCCGAGCTCGAGCAGGTGGAGAAGGCGGTCATGAGCGCCGGCGCAACCGCCCTGAACAGCGCAATCGGGGATTTTCGGCCAAGGAAGCGGAGGAGTAACGGGAGAACGACGATGGCGTGAAAGAGAAGCCCGGTGATTACGGTGAGGCCGAACAGCCCGATGGACTTGAAGGGGTCGGTGCCGTGGGTGGCCATCGTACGCAGAAGGAGGGAGAAAACGCCGAACGGGGTGAGCAGGATAACCAGCTCGGTCATCTTCATCATCACCTGGTAGAGACCCTCGAAGAAGCGCTCCACCGCCTCACGTGGCGGACCTTCCATGGTGGTGAGCACGCCGCCGAACAGCACGCAGAATAGCAGAAGAGGCAACAATCGCCCCGCGCCGAGATCCGCCGCCGCATCGCCCACCGGGTTTGTGGATATCAGGTGAAGCATGAACTCGCCGAAGCTGCGTGTGGTGGTCACGAGCCCTTCGGGCGTTTCACCGGCGATGGACAGATCTATGCCGATTCCCGGGCGTATCAGGTTGACCAGCAACAGGCCGACGGCGACGGAGATGGCGGTCGTGCCCAGGTAGAAAATAGTGGTCCATGCTCCGAGCTTGCCCACCTTGCGCAGATCCCCCGCGCCGCTGACCCCGTTGACGATGGCCGCGATGATGAGGGGCACCACGACCATCTTGAGCATCCGAAGGAAGATGTCTCCGGGCAGACCCAGGTTCCAGGTCTCCACGTCCTTCGCGGTGAACCCGGCCAGCTCCTTGAGGGCTATGCCCGTCAGCCCGCCGAAGACCACGGCCCCCAGCACCAGCCAGGGGAGCAATTTTCTGTAACGGGTCAGCCCGCTCTTCGCCGTGTCGGTCATGGGTCGACGATAAAGGAAAACAGGCGACAGCACAAAGAGCGTCAATTTTTTGAGAGGTAGTGTGTGTTTGACACCGGTTCGCTTCGCCGGATACTTTTAGCGCATGGTTGGAGTGGTAGCGCTGGGCTTGCGAACGAGGATCCTCATCTCCCTCGCGGTGGTGATGACGCTGTTCATAGTAATGACCGAGGTCTCCGTATCCCGGCTCGTTCGGGTGTCGGTGATGCGTCAGAGCGAGGCGTCGGTACAGGGCGAGGCCGGCGACGATGCGTCAAAAGCTGTCGAGAGAGCCGAGGAAGAACTTGAAAATCTGAGGAAGCTTATCCTCTTCTACATGATAACCGGCGCGGTGGTTGCGCTCCTGCTGGGGTATTTCGCCGTGAGCAGGACCGTCGTTCGGCCGCTGGCCCGGGTGACCCGGGCGGTGGAGCGGGTGGCAACCGGAGATCTGGAAGCCCAGGTGCCGATCGACGGCTCCGGTGAGATCATCGAGCTGGGGCTCAACTTCAACCGCATGACTCGCACCCTTCGGGATCAGCGACAGGAACTCGACGCACAGCTGGACGCGCTTCGGAAATCGTCCATCGATCTCAAGGAGACGCAGGATCGTCTCATACGCGCGGCAAAATTGGCCTCGGTGGGAACGCTGGCGGCGGGAGTGGCCCACGAGATCGGAAACCCCATCGCGGGCGTGCTCGGGTTGCTCGACGCGCTGGAGGGTGAGGTGGAGTCGGAGCAGGCGATCAAGTACCGGGCGCTCATCAAGAAGGAGATCGTCAGGATCGACAAGATAATTGAGGAACTGCTGGCCTATGCGCGCCCCGCCAGATCCGGCTCGACCGGGGAGGGCCGCTGCTCGCCCGGCAAGGTAATGGAGCATGTGCAGTCACTTCTTGGCGCCCAGAGATTGTTCGACAAAGTAGATCTCGTGGTTGACGCAGAGGCGGGCCTCGAGGTCGCCATGTCCCCCGAAGACATGACCCAGTTGATGGTCAATCTGCTCCTCAACGCGGGCCAGGCGATGGAGGGAAAGGGAGTGGTGAAGATCACCGCCGAGGGGATCGACGGCTGGCGTCCCGCTCTTTCCGTGGTCGCCCGTTGTGCCGTGCGCATCACCGTCACCGACGACGGGTCGGGCATCGACCCCGAGATCGCAGATCGGATCTTCGATCCTTTCTTTACCATGCGGGAGTCTTCTGTGGGATCGGGCCTGGGGCTGGCCATATGTCAGAGCATCTGCGACCGCTCCGGCGCGGAAATCGCCGTGGATCGGGAATTCACGCAAGGCGCCCGATTCATCATCACCATTCCGGCCTAGTGCTGCGTTACCCACTCGAAATCCGTTTTCTAAGCCCCCGTCGCCTTGCGCAATCTGCCCGCAAGGCTTATTATTAACAATAGTGGTAAAATGATGGTGAAAATATGGTAGAAACGTGGAAACCAAGAGTGGGCATTTACGATAAAACCGGAGGTTGGCATCATGGGCGAATCAGCACGTTCTCTTTTTGATTCTATCCCGAGAGAAAACAAATTTGCGTTGTTCACCGACGGACAACCAAACGTGAAGAAGGTCGTCGATATTCTCAAATACAAGAAAAAGGATGTGTCTGTCGCTGCCGATGTTCCCCTTAAGTCGGTGAGATACGATAACAAGATGCCCGAAGCTCTGAGGGAACGGTTCACTGAGTGGGCGGTGGCGATCAGCCTGGTTGGCGGCTATTTCGACGACGAACACAAGACTGTGCTCTGGTTCCAGACTATCAATCCTTTACTCGGCAACGTTTCCCCGCAGGCGATGATCAGAGCAGGTCGGTTCAAGAAATTACTGAAGTTCATTCAGACAGCGCTGGACGAGAACACGCGCTAGACATGGCCAAGGATAGAGTCAAGCGCCCGAGACGGAACACGCGCAAGACGAGTGGCAGGCGGAGTAAAACTCCCCTCGCTCCCGTAAACTACATTCTCGAGCAAGGCACGTTGATTGAGTTGAAGAACGCCAAGAAACGAACGGCTGCTCATCTTCGATACTACTGGAACTACTTCTCTGAGCTGGCGTATCAGCGAGGCCGAATAGAGGATGAGATCAGACAAGCCTTGAACGAATCGTGTACTCGCGACTTCGAACTCAAGCGCTGGCAGCGCGTGGTGAAATACAAGTACAGTCTCCATCCGCTCTCGACAGTGGGAAGCGTTATAAGGATCGGCGGACGCTTCAACATGGGCAAGGACGTAAACCCCAGTCTTCCCAATTTCCCCGCGCTATATTTTGCTATCGACAAGGACACGGCCCTTCAGGAGACGTTGGGTCAGGTGGAGGTCGAAGGCTCAGATATTTCCCCGCGAGAATTGGCCCTCATCAGCCCTAAGTCGGAGACTATTGTTTCAGTCAGTGGACGACTCGAACACGTGCTCGACATTCGCACCACGACCTCGCTTAGAAAGTTCACGGACCTCATCAAGAACTTTGAGTTGTCGCGGAGTGTCATCAACCAAGCACGCCTTCTGGGGCAGGGAGTTCCGGAAATAGTCACCACGCCCTCAAAGCTAAGGTAGTCGCTTCTTTTGGAGAGGTGGCGAGCATTGCCGATGCTGTTTGACGTTCCATCGAACTCTCAAATATTCGGACACCTCGTTTTCATAGCGGGCATCGAGGGAATAGTTTATCCATCAAAACTCACTGGCAGAGATTGCTTATCGATCTTTCCGCGCAATTTTGCCGGTACTTCTTCCTTCGTCGAGCTTGATGATCCTGCTCCAGATGGGGTTGTGGCGACCAGGATGGACGAAACGAACTGGCGAATTTTCGAATAACCTCACACTACATTGACATTGACAACGTCAACGACTCATGCACTCCGGTTCCGACGAACTGTCCCTAGACAGAATGGACCGAGAGGAGAAGGAGAGCGGCTTTGTTGGGCTTGCTTTGTTGCCTTTCGCGGGGTATATTGGGCTTGTTATGTTACACGACAGAGAGATAATTGGGCTTATTATGTTTCATGGGAGTTTGAGTCCGCATGTTTGAAAGAGCGGTTCTACAGACCTTGAAGACCTGGTCGACCAGGTCCGTTCGCAAGCCCCTGGTGGTTCGCGGAGCCAGGCAGGTTGGCAAGACCTTTGCTGTTCGCATGTTCGGCGCCGGGTTCGGGCGATTCATCGAAATGAATCTCGAAGATCGGCGAAATCGAGATCTGTTCGAAAGCGATCTTTCCATCCAGGATCTGTGGCAAGCTATCCTGCTCGAAAGCAACCCGGCCCATGCTGCTCCCCTCGAAAATACACTGCTGTTCATCGACGAGATTCAGGAAAGCCCCCGGGCGGTTCAGCGGCTCCGGTTCTTTTACGAGCAGATACCCGGCCTGCGCGTAATCGCGGCCGGCTCCCTTTTGGAGGCCATGCTGACAGCCGAGCAGATCTCCTTCCCGGTCGGCAGGGTCGAATACACTTTCATGCGACCGCTCACCTTTCGCGAATTCCTCGTGGCAATGGGCGAAGTTCAGGCCGTCGCGGCGTTCGACCAGGTACCGCATGCAAAATTTGCCTTTCCAAAGCTTCTGGATTTGTTCCATCGCTACACGCTGATAGGGGGAATGCCCGAAGCGATCGAGCGCTATGTCGAGCACCGTGAGATTGCCGCTCTCAAAGCGGTCTACCAGAACCTTCTCACATCCTATCTGGACGATTCAGCCAAGTACGTACAGAGCCAATCCAAAAAGGCGATCATGCGCCACTGCATCGAGCAGATACCTTTTGAAGCCGCAAGCAGAATAACGTTCAACGGCTTTGGCAACTCAGCCTATCGTTCGCGCGAAGTGGGAGAAGCTCTTCGAACCATTGAAAGGGCGATGCTCATCACCTTGATCTATCCATCCACCTCCACATCGATTCCCATAAGGCCCGATTTCAAGAAGAAACCGCGTCTTCAGTTCATAGACACCGGGCTGGTCAACTATTTCGTGGGACTGCAGGGCAGATTTTTCGAATACGATGACCTGCACGGTTTCTACCGGGGAAAGCTCGCCGAGCACATCGTGGGGCAGGAGTTGCTCGGGCGAGCGAACAATACGCTCGAAAAATTGTGTTTCTGGGTGCGAGAAAAGAGCCAGTCCAGGGCTGAGGTGGATTTCCTCCTGCAGCACGAAAAGTGGCCTCTGCCGGTTGAGGTAAAGGCAGGAAAAACCGGAAGCCTGCGCTCGCTGCATCAGTTCATCGACGCTTCGCACGTACCCTGGGCGGTACGGCTCTACTCCGGTCCGCTCGGCATCGACTCCCTCAAAACGCCAGGCGGCACACCGTATCGACTGCTCAACCTGCCATACTTTTTGGCAGGCAAACTATTCGACCACCTCGAGTGGGCTGTCATGGAATAAGGGATTTCGTCATTTTGAGAACCGAGCGCGGCCACAAATGATGATGTATGATAGCTTCTTTATTGGGGGTTCAAGACGATGAGCAGAATATGGTTCTTTTTTCTAACCCTGCTAGCGGTCGCCATCTTCGCCGGGTGCTCTGACGATACCGATGCGGATATCGATTGCACTCTTGGAAAGTACGACGGCAATTTCATGATCAGCGCACAATCGGATGTTGCAACTCTCGCGGGATACACCTCGATCTCGGGAAACCTTTATATCAATTGTCCTTTGTGTACCGACTTGAACGAGTTAGTTTGCCTCACCTCGGTGAGCGAGGGTTTGTCAATCTCCGGCAACAACACCCTCATCGACCTCAACGGTCTTAGCGCCCTCACCTCGGTGGGTGAGGAATTGCGAATATGGGGTAACCCCGGTCTCACAAACCTTGAAGGGCTTGGCGCCCTCACCACGTTGAACGATAACCTGGAAATTCGACATAACACCGGCCTCACTAACCTGGAGGGTCTGGATGCTCTGACCTCGGTAAGCGGGGAATTGTTAATTGCCGGCAACCCCGGTCTCACCAACCTTGAAGGGCTTGGCGCCCTCATTTCGGTGGGCGGGAACTTGGTGATTGGAGACAACACCGCCCTCGCTAGCCTGAGTGGCCTGGGCGCCCTCACCTCGATAGGGCGTGACCTGTACATTGAGGACAATGCCACTCTTACCAACATGGATGGGCTGAGCGCTCTCACCTCAGTGGACGGGTACTTGTGGATTGAAAACAACGCCACCTTCACCAGTCTGGACGGTCTTGGCGCCATCACCTCTGTCGGGGCATTGATTCTTCGGGACAACGCCGGCCTCACCGACCTGAACGGCCTTGGGGCCCTCACCATGTTGAGCGGGTGCATTGAAATCTCCGATAACACCGCTCTCACCAACCTGGACGGCTTGAACGGGATCACCTCGGTGGGTTGGGGTTTGCAAATATGGGACAACGCCGGCCTCGCCAACCTGGACGGCTTGAACGGGATCACCTCGGTGGGTTGGGATTTGCGAATATGGGACAACGCCGGCCTCACCGAACTGAAGGGCCTTGATGCCCTCATTTCGGTGGGCTGGAACGTGTCAATCAGCGGGAACGACACCCTCACAAATTTGGACGGGCTTAGCGCCCTTACTTCGGTAGGTGGGAGTGTATTTATAGGTGGCTATTCAACATCAAACCCAGTCCTCACAAACTTGGACGGGCTTAGCGTCCTCACCACAGTAGGCGAGAACCTGGAAATTCGGCACAATCCAGTCCTCACCAACCTCGATGGTCTGGGTGCACTCACTTCGGTGGATGAGTGGTTGGAAATCACCGACAACGACGACCTTCCCGACTGCGAGGTGTGCGATCTTCTGAACCAGCTCGGACCCACTTCGATAGACGTCCACGATAACCTCGACGACGGCTGCACGCCGGTTCCGACGAACTGTCCCTAGAAAATATTTGCCGAGTCAATAATTCGA
The DNA here is from genome assembly GCA_030591725.1 of Deltaproteobacteria bacterium. GTDB lineage: Bacteria > Myxococcota_A > Polyangia > JAAYKL01 > JAAYKL01 > JAUVAN01. Next base: position 4,973 of record JAUVAN010000077.1, on the reverse strand, counting down.
AAAAAGACCAACTCCCCCGGTCATTTCTTTTTCTTTTCCCCATCGCCGGTGAGGTACTTGGTTCCGGTGAAGGGGTCTTTTTCGCATTTCGCCAGGCGCTGTTCGCAGGCGGTGAGTTTCGCGGCGCATTCGTCTGCGGCCCCGGGGGGCTCGGCCTTTTCGCTTGTGGTGGGTTCCTTCTCCAGCTCGGCCAGCCTGGTTTCCAGCGCGCTGACTTTCTCCTCGAGGGCCGCTTTTTGCGCCGCCGCATCCTCGCTTTGTTTACAGTGATCGCACGCTGAAAAAAGGAATGCTCCAACAAATGTCATCACAAGCGCAGTTCGCATCGTAATACCTCGTTTGCCTTCTTGTTTTCTTTTCAAGTACCCAATCTAACAAAAAAACGGTTCGTTGCCACTTCGCGTCGCTCGGTTTAAAGTAAAGCGAATCATTGAGGACAAGGATCTTCGCTTTGACTGTACCCGGGTTCATAATGATCAACCTGCTTGTAGGGGCCACAGTGGCTTTCGGCGCCCGTGTGCAGATCAGAACGCTCCAGCGACCCGTGTTCTACAATCGCTACTTCGGCGCCCTGATGTTGCTCGAGTTGCCACTCCTCGTGCCCGCAGGGGTATACTTCAACGGGTTCTACCCGGACTGGTCGTGGATGTACCTCCTGGATACCCGGGGGCTTCCAATCGGGATCAACATCATGGTCGTGGCGACCTACCCCATCGCCGGGGTCATGGGGTACCTGGTGGGATTCTTCTCGGCTCGGGCCAAGAGCGACTGGGTCACCCTCATGTTCATGGTGTTCCTCGTAATGGGAATAGTCGGGTTCTTTGTGGTGGGCGGCGACCAGTTCGGATACCTCGGCACCTACGAGCAGTACCACCGCAACGTGGGCCTGGAGAAGCTGTGGAATACCTCGCTCCTGCCGTCCATCGTGCTGACCTGGTGCGGTGTGGGAATTTGCTGGGCCTACATGATATACAGGTTCGCCAAAGAAGGCCGGCTCGCCTCTCCCAACCACAACTGACCGTCATGAACCCTGTATCGACCTCGTACTGGCGCGATCGAATCGAGGCTATGGGCTCTGTATCGCTGGGCAAGTGGCCCACACCGGTGGAACCCTTCGAAGCACTCGACGTCGTTGCAGGGGGACGCGCCTGGATCAAACGCGAGGACCTGTCCTCAATCAAACTCGGCGGCAACAAGGTGCGGAAACTCGAAATGCTGCTCGCCGCGTCTACAGGACCGGTCATTACCTTCGGGGCGCTCGGCTCCAGTCACGTGCTCTCCACGGCGGTGCACGCCGCCGCACTTCAAAGGCCCTGTGTCGGAATACTGGTCTCTCAGCCGATCACGCCCCACGTGGAGCAGGTGCTCTCCCTCACGCAAAGAGCGTGTGCCCACGTGATTCGCGTGGATCGCCCGGTCGATTCCGTGGTCGATCTCGCGAAGAAGCTACCGGCCGTTGCGGGAAAGGACATGGTGCACGCCACCCTGATATCCCCCGGAGGATCGTGCCCACTGGGAACCGCCGGCTTTGTGCGCGCGGGCCTGGAGCTGGCGGATCAAATCTCCGCAGGGGAATGTCCTTTACCCGACAGGATATACGTTCCCCTGGGGACGGGGGGGACCGCCGTCGGCCTGGCGCTCGGCCTCGCCCTGGCGGGCGTCCCCTCCCGTGTAATCGCGGTACGCGTGGCCACCTTGCTCGTGGGGAACGAAAAATACCTGGGGATCTTGGCGAGACGCACATACCGACTCATCGCGGGTACCATGGGATCCGGCCGGATGCCGAAGATCAATCTTTCCGTAGATCACCGATTCATCGGTCCCGGGTACGGTCACCCCACGGTCGCCGGGGAAAGGGCGCTGGATCTGGCCTCGTCAACAGGGCTCACTTTCGAGGCGACTTACACCGGCAAGACCCTGGCGGCCATGATCGCCGACCTGCGCGATGAGCGCGAAGAGTGGACCGGGATGTTCCTTGACACGTACGGGCCGATAGATCATCTAGAGATCCATGAGCGTTGACGCCCTGCCCCGTATCGCCGCACGGATAGAGCAAAGGCTTGACCGGCTGTTCACCGAAATAGCTTCGGACAAGGGTGATGAGATCTTTTCTTCCTCCACGCCACCGTTGCTCCTCGATCAGGTTCGCGATCTCACTTTACGGGCGGGAAAGCGACTTCGAGGCGTTCTCGTGATCTGCGGGGCAGCCCTTTTCGACGAGAGGGCGAACGAGGATCAGGGTGTGCTGGACGCGGCTGCAGCGTTGGAGCTTCTGCACACGTACTTTCTCATACACGACGATATCATGGACGAGGACGACGTGCGGCGAGGCGGGCCCTCCGTCCACGCGGCCTTAGGGCGGCGCACCGGAGATAATAAACTGGGGCGCGATCTGGCAATCCTGTGCGGTGATCTTGCATGTGCTCTTCATGAGCGGCTACTTGCCACCCTGTCCGCTTCCGAGTCGCGAGGCGCCCTTGCGAACCGCGTTTTTTCGCAGATGCACCTCGATGTCATCCACGGACAGACCCTCGATATTCTGGGCGACACCGACGCGGAGGAGGTGGCGAGCCGAAAGACCGCCAGCTACACCACTGTTGGCCCGCTCACCATAGGCGCTTCCCTGAGCGGGGCACAGCAGGAGCAGCTGGTGCTCCTGGCGAAGATGGCGCGACCCCTGGGGGTGGCGTTTCAGCTGCGGGACGATTTGCTGGGCGTGTTCGGGAAGCCCGAGGTGACGGGAAAACCCGTGGGCAACGATCTCCGAAAGGGAAAGCGCACATACCTGGTACAGGAGGCCCTCGCGGAGGCCGGGCGCGTGGACAGGCTGGCCGTCGAGGCGGTGCTCGGTGATGCCACTGCATCGGACGCAGCGGTCTCACGGGCGGTGGAGGCCCTTGCCACGTCGGGCGCGCGGCGCGCCTGCGAGGACCGGATCGACCGGCTGGTGGAGCAGTCGCGCGACGCGCTTGCCGGCCTGCCGTACCTGGCCGGCGGCGTGGAGCTTCTCGAGACAGTTGCGGGGATTCTGGGAAGACGCGACAGATGACCCCATTGAAATCCGATAAGCCGACGGGGAAGGCCAACGGCAAGGTGATTCTTCTGGGAGAGCACGCGGTGGTGCACGGAACTCCGGCGCTGGCGGTCGCTCTTCCAGGCAGGATGATCGTCGAGGCCGAGCCCATGGACGGGCCGATCACCCTGGAGGTTCCCGATTGGGGGTTGACCACGGATGCAAGCGCCCGTGACGATTCCGGCAAGGCGCTGCGAGACATGATCGGCGTTCTGGGAATCAGGCCGTTCGACATGCGGTTGACGGGGCGCACTGATCTTCCGCCGCGTTCGGGATTGGGCGCATCCGCAGCCCTGGCCGCCGCATCCGCCAGGGCTATCGGCGAGATGACCCGCAATAAATACGATTTAGACACACTCTTTCGGGCGGTGCAGGCCTCGGAGCGCGTATTCCACGGGAACCCGTCAGGACTGGACGCGGCCGTTGCCCTGGGGGGCGGTGTCATCAGTTTTTCCGTGGGTAACGGCGCTTCCCCTACCGGCGCTCCGCCACCTCCCATCGTCGTGATTCACTCGGGGCAGGAGGGAAAGACCTCCAACATGGTCGCTCGTGTCGCGGCGCGCATGTATTCGTACCCGGAGGATAGCGCTCAAAAATTGGAGGCCATTGGAAGACTCGCTGAACGCGGCACGGATGCGATTCGTGTCTGGGACCTGCCGACCCTGGGCAGCCTGATGATCGAGAACCACCGGTACCTGGATTGGTTCGGTGTGTCCACGCCAGCGCTCGACAGGGCCTGCGCGGTGGCCATCGGCGCCGGAGCGCTCGGGGCCAAGCTGACCGGCGGGGGAGGTGGGGGATGCGCGGTGGCGCTGGTGACCCTCGAGTACAGGGAAGCTGTTTGCGCGAGCGTAAAGGCTGCCGGTTTCACCGTGGTTACTTCGTGAGCGTGTCCAGGACCAGCGCCCCGGGCAAGCTCTTCCTGAGCGGGGAATACGCGGTGCTCGAGGGCGCTGCGGCGGTGGTGACCACTGTGGACGCCCGGGCATTCGCGACCATCGAAAATGTATCGACTCGCGTGTCGCCGGTGTTGCGAGCCGTCGCCGACATGGTCTCCGGTGATATCTTCACCGATCGTCCGCCGGGCGTTCACGTGAATAGCGATGTCTTCTCCGCAAACGGCATCAAGCTGGGGTTCGGCTCTTCGGCGGCGGTTTGTGCTGCCGCGTGCGGGATGTTGTTCGAGCACGCCGGATTGCCCATCAACGACAACCGGGATCGAATACTGGAGATCGCCTCGAAGGCCCACTTTGCGGCGCAGGGAAGTCGCGGCTCGGGCGCGGACGTGGCCGCCGGCGTGCTCGGTGGGACTATCTTGTTTTCCGCAAAAGGAGCGCGGCCGATGGCGAACGAGCCGGGGATCTGCGTGAAAGTGGTCTGGACGGGGCGCGCCTCGTCAACCGTGGAGTTGCTGGACCGGGTGCGTGACCTGGAGAGGTCGGATCGCCCGGGGTACCGCCGACGTATGGACGATCTCCTCGATCTGGCCGGGGCGCTGGAAGAGGCCTATTCGCAAGGGGAGATCAATCGAATCGTGGAGCTGACCGGCGAGTACAGCCGGGCCATGAAGCGGCTGGGACAGGAAGCCGGCACGCCGATCGTGACGCAGGAGCACCAGCGGGTCATGACCATTGCGGCCGAGACGGGCGGAGCGGCGAAACCCTCGGGTGCAGGCGGCGGTGACTGCGCAGTCGCCGTCTTTGCTCAACAGCGTGATGCGGACTTGTTCGAGGGCCGCTGCGCGAAAGATGGTTTGCAGATCCTGAACCTGCGCCTGCACGTCGAAGGCCTTCGCGCCGAACCTCCTACCTCAAGTGTCACGGACAATTAGTCGGAACGGGCGTGCATGTGTCGTCGAGGTTGTCGTGGACATCTATCGAAGAAGGTCCGCTGGTGAGCT
>JAUVAN010000019.1 GCA_030591725.1 Deltaproteobacteria bacterium | reverse complement strand
TGTACCAAAAAAAATATCCGGGATTTTTCGAAAAGGGTCGGGATCGCTCCTGGACTTGTCGTCGGAAGGCTTCAGCACGAGAAGCAATTGCCGTTTAGCCACTGCAATGATCTGAAAGCGCGATACCAGTGGAATGAAGCGTAGCGTAGTGATTTGCCTCGGGAGGTTTGGGGACTTCAGAAGTTGCGCAACACCTCGCCAGGCGATGGGTCGTTGTCTCACCTTTGCCTCCTCATAACGAACACCTTAGGTTGCGTTGCCCCGGTTTCCTCACGTGGCGTGGGCTTGGCCCAATTTTTCTTCGCCTCCCGGTCAATCTCCGAACTTTCGAAGTCCGTCCCCGAACCTCCTTGAACCACAACAGTCCGCAACCCGAAGCGAAACCCAACCTCCGTCCCCCTCGTCCTGTCACTCATGCAGCAGCTCGGTTAACTTTTGTTGAATTTCTGTTCTGACCTTCTTACCTCCGGCACCACCGGTCCATTCGCCGTTCTCCATACGCCAGGTGGCTCTAATAATAGTTAGGGGTCAGACCCTCCTCAGTTAGGGGTCAGACCCTCCTACTTGCCACAAATTATTGTAGTTAGGGGTCAGACCCTCCTACTTGCCACAAATTATTGTAGTTAGGGGTCAGACCCTCCCACTTGCCACAAATTATTGGACGACCCTATTGGACCCCTATTGTCACAATATCCAGCGTCACGAAATGCGGCATGATCATCTCCTTCTTTCTGAGAAGGTCTTGTATCGTAAGATGAGATGAGAAACAGCCGAATTTTCGGCTCGGACAGCTGCCTAAAGAGACCCGCCCATTCCGGCTTTAGCCTGTTTGATTGGCTCTGGCGAAGGCGGCGGTGAGGGTGTTTTCGAGAAGATAGGCGATGGTCATGGGACCGACGCCTCCCGGCACGGGTGAGATCCACGCCGCCCGCTGCGCCGCCTCCTCGAACTCTACATCCCCCACCAGCGTTCCATCATCGAGGCGGTTGATGCCCACGTCGATGACCACTGCGCCTTTCTTGACCCACTTTCCCTTGATCATCTCCGGACGTCCCACTGCGGCTATGAGCACGTCGGCCTCGGAGATCACCCCGGCGAGATCCCTCGTGCGGGAGTGACATATGGTGACGGTGGCGTGCTCGGCCAGGAGCAAGTGTGCGACAGGTTTGCCGACTATGGTGGATCGTCCCACCACCACGGCGTTCTTTCCCACGAGGGATACTCCGGTTTCCGCGATCATCCGCATGCATCCCAGAGGGGTGCAGGGGACGAGCCCGGCCTGGCCCGCCACCAGTCTGCCCAGGTTGATGGGGTGAAAACCGTCCGCATCTTTTCGCGGATCGATGGCTTCGATGATGATGTTCTCATCGATCTGTTCGGGGAGCGGCAGCTGGACGAGAATGCCGTCCACCTGTTCGTCGCCGTTGAGGCGGGCGATGAGCTCGAGCAGCTCTTCCTGTGTCGTCGATTCGGGCAAGAGATGCTGAACGGAATCGACCCGCGCCCTCTTGCAAGCGCGCTTCTTGTTGCGCACGTATATCTGGCTGGCGGGATCCTCTCCTACGAGCACAACGTGCAGGGCGGGTTTCCGATCGAACTCGTCGAGAAATCTCTGTGCCTTCACCTTGACCTCACCGCGAACGACGGCGGCGAGATCCTTTCCGTTTATCGTGTTCATGCCTGTTTCTCCTTGCCGGATTTCAGGATGGTGTCACATTCATATTGCCAATGTTCCCAAAAAATGCTTTTTCAGAAATCGGACTTCATTTGTCAATATCAACCGGGAGCTTGTGAGTGAACAGCGTTCTGCCCGATGTTACCATGGTCAGCGACGTCGGCAACGTTGGTGCCAAGGAGAACGATCCCGGTAACGCGTTCATCGTCACCATCTACGGCGAGCATCTCGGCAAGCGGTTCGAGGTCACGCATGTTCCGCTGGTCATCGGACGTTCGCCGGACTGCTCTGTTCATATCCTGGACGACAGCGCCTCGCGTCAGCATTGCAAGATCATGACGAGCGAGAAGAGCATCGTTGTGATGGATCTCAGGTCCACAAACGGCACTTACGTGAACGGCACCACGGTATCGGTGCGTCATCTCAAGAACGGGGACACCATCCAGGTGGGACGCAGCATCTTCAAGTTCCTCGTCGGAGACAACATCGAAAGCGCCTACCACGAGGAGATCTATCGGCTCAAGACAGTGGATGGGTTGACCGGTGCGTTCAACAAGAGAACCTTCGACGAGGAGATGCAAAGAGAACTCCATCGTTTCTACAGGTACAACAGGCCTCTCTCGCTGATAATGTTCGATCTGGATCGCTTCAAGGACGTAAACGATACCTACGGTCACCTGGCCGGGGACAGGGTACTCAGTGAGATCGGCACGCTGATGAGTGAGGCCTGTCGCAAGGAGGACACCTTTTGCAGGTACGGGGGCGAGGAGTTCGCCATCCTCATGCCTGAGCTCGATCTGAAGCAGTGTATTTCCTTCGCCGAAGAGATCAGAGTGAAAGTGGAGGCCCACCGCTTCGAATTTGACGGCGCGGTGATCCCCGTTACCATCTCCGGCGGAGTTGCCACAGCCCACCCCAAATTCGAGAGTCCATCTGATTTTGTTGCTGTCGCGGACAAGCATCTCTACGAGGCGAAGCACGCTGGACGCAATCGGATCATGCCCGCGTAAACGAGTTTTGCTCTAATCTGACTTTATGCACTCCGCCGGACACGCGTCCACGCACGCGTCGCACTCGGTGCACTCGGCCTCGTTGATAACGGCGATATCGTCTTTCATGCTGATACACTCTGCCGGACAGGCATCCACACACTCTTCACAGCCCGTGCATTCTTCCTTGTCGATCTTGGGAATAGTCATTTCTTCCTCCGATGATGAATGGGTGCGCGATCGACTTTGAGATCGCAAATCACCTTGTCTTTTCGCAATTTGCCTACCACGACATAATGCCGCAAGCAATTATTTGTTTTTCGAGATATCCCGATAGGTTCTATACTCCATAACGACATGGGAAAGGGACGACGAAAAGCCAACGACGACTCAGACGTACTCGCCGGCGAGGTGGGGACCATACGTCGTACGGCTCCAATCCGGATCGCTCTGGGATACCCGGCCCCGTACAAGGTCGCTGCATCATCCCTCGGATACCAGGTCGTTTACCGTATCTGGAACGAGGCCCCGGCGGTCGTCTGTGAGCGGTTCTTTCTGGACTCGACAGGTCGTGGCAAGAAAGCGCCCGTTACCCGGGAGAGCGGGTTTTCCATTCAATCGGCCCATGCGATCGCTTTCTCCGTCGCCAGCGAGATGGATATCATCGGGGTGGTGGCGTTGCTGGAGTCGTGCGGGCTTTCGCCCCTGAGTTCAAAAAGGGGGGATGGCGTTGCGCCGGTCATCATCGGCGGTCCGTTGACCATCCTCGACCCGCGATTGGTCTCCCCGCTGGCCGATGTGGTTGTGGTGGGCGAGGGCGAGGAAGCCCTCCCCGTGATCCGTGACGCGCTGGCAGATGCCCCGGACAAGCGAGCCTTCCTCACGAGCCTGGACGGTGCCGCCCCCGGATTGTGGATCCCGGCGCTTGACGATGAACCTCCACTTGCCGCCCATACGCCGGTGGACCTCCTTGGGGCCTTTGCCGCCACCTGGTCGAAACACGCCGAGTTGAAAGACCTGTTTCTCATCGAAGCGACTCGCGGGTGCCAGAGGGCCTGCTCATTCTGTGTCATGTCCAGGCGCACGGATCGGGCGAGCCCCTTTCGCGCGGTCCCTGTAGAGCGCGTTTTGCAACACATCCCCGCGAACGCCCCCGGAGTCGGCCTGGTCGGTGCGGCGGTCACCGATCACCCGGACATCGCGCAGATGGTGGATCTCATCGTCAGGAGAGGACACCGGGTCTCACTCTCCAGCATTCGCGCCGACAGGCTCACGGAACAGCTCACCCGAAGCCTCGTGGCCGGCGGGCTAAAATCCCTCACCCTTGCGGCGGACGGATCGTCGGAGAGCCTCCGTCGATCGGTCAACAAGGGAATTACGAAGGATCACCTTTTCAAGGCGGTAACCATCGCGGCGGCTCACGGGATCAGGCGTATCAAGCTCTACTCCATGGTCGGGCTTCCGGGGGAACAGGATGAGGACATGGAGGAGCTTGCCGGACTGCTGAAGGCTCTCTCCGCGCATCTGAGCGTGTCCATAGCCGTCCAGGCCTTCGTGCCAAAACCGGGAACCCCGCTGGCGAATGTCCCCATGCAGGATCTCCCTGCCATCAGGCACAGACTTCAGATGCTTCGCCGATTGTTGGCGGGAAAGGTACGCATGATCCCCACTTCACCCCGGTGGTCGTGGCTCGATTGGAAGATCGCGCACATGGGCGAGAGGGCCGCGTACGCTGCGATGGAAGCCCACTCCCACGGTGGGGCCTTCGCCGCCTGGAAGAGGGCCATCGCAAATCAGGGAGAGAAACCGTGACATCATCCCACAAGCCGGCAGATCGGCTCCCCGGTCTCCAGGATCTTCTCGCCGCAAGAAAGCGGATCTCCCGATGGGCGCACCTGACCCCCGTGGCGACCTGCGAGGGGATCGATCGCATGTCGGGAGCCAGGCTCTTTTTCAAGTGTGAGAACCTTCAGAAGGTGGGCGCCTTCAAGTTTCGCGGGGCGTCGAATGTGGTCCTCTCACTAGGTGACGATGAGGCGTCACGCGGGGTGGCGACCCATTCTTCGGGGAATCACGCCGGGGCCCTCGCCCTCGCGGCCAGACTGCGGGGCATCGAGGCCCACGTGGTGATGCCCTCCAACTCGTCGGCGCCGAAAATGGCGGCGGTGCGTGGATACGGGGCGAAGATAATCGAGTGTGAGCCGACGCTGGATTCCCGCGAGGAAACCCTGAACCGGGTTGTGGAGCAAACCGGCGCGATATTCGTTCACCCATACGACGACTACGGTATCATCGCGGGGCAGGCCACCGCGGCCATGGAGTTGCTCGACCAGGTGGCGGATCTGGACGCGATCATCACCCCGGTGGGCGGAGGGGGGCTCCTTTCCGGCACCGCGCTGGCGGTAAATCACATTCTTCCCGAAACGAGAGTCATCGCCGGAGAACCCCGGGGCGCCGACGATGCCTGCCGATCATTGCGTGAGGGACGCATTATTCCGTCCGTCGATCCGCAGACCATCGCCGATGGACTGCTGACATCCCTGGGAGAGCGCAACTTCTCGATCATCCAGGAAAACGTGGAGCGCATCATCACTATCGGTGAATCGGAAATCGTTCACGCCATGCGCATCGTATGGGAGCGCATGAAGATGATTATCGAACCGTCCTCGGCGGTTGCCCTCGCGGTCGTTCTCGAAAACCCGGAGCTTTTTTCGGGGCAAAGGGTTGGGATCATCATCTCCGGGGGCAACGTGGATCTGGACCGGCTGCCCTGGTGAAAGGGCACAGCGCCTACGGTCTAAAATCCAGGAATCGCCGTACAATTTCCCTCGCCAGTAGATCATCCCTCGGTGTCTGAGCGAGCGCGGCGCGAAGGAGGTCCTCTTTTTCCGGAGCCTTCTCTATGAACCCCTCGAGCAGCAGCTTTCCATCCTCGGGTGTTATCTCCGGGTGGGACTGGATCCCCCAAACGGGCTTCTCCCCGTATCGCATCACCTGTACGGCGCACTGCCCGCTCTTCGCGATGATCTTCCAGGGAGCCGGCGGATCGATCACTTCGTCGAAGTGAGATACGAAAACATTGAACGGGTTTTTCAAACCGCAAAAGAGAGGATCGTCCTCGATAACATCAACTGAAGCCCATCCGAGTTCCGGTGTGGGCGAGCGCCTGACATGCCCCGGTCCCGACAGGGTTTTCGCGAGCATCTGGTGGCCGAAGCAGCTTCCGAGCATCGGCACTCCCCGATCGATCGCTCTTTGTACGGCCTGCGATTCCACGTGGTACCAGGCCTCGGGTTCCATGATCGATGCTTCCGATCCAGTCAGGATGACGTGGGTGTAACCGGCCGGATCCGGGACCTCCTGTCCCGACGGGAGGTGTACCGAATCGAATGGCGTGCCGTCGATCAGTACACGCCAGTGATCCGTAGGGTGGTACAGGTCGGGGTAGATCGAACCGTCGAGGATGAGCACTCTGCCTTCACTCAATGTTTCACTCCAGTCAGCATCCGTTTTCAGAGAAATCCCCCCCCGGCGTTTCGGGGCACTCGTCCTCGTCGTCCGGGATGCCGTCCTTGTCGTTGTCGTAGTCCGGGCATCCATCTCCGTCTTCAAACCCGTCCGTGTCCTCCTTGAGAAGGGGGCACTCGTCCGCTGCGCCGATAACCCCGTCCCCGTCTTCATCGGGGAGCGTGGGGAGCCAGGTCAGCCTGATGCCCAGAGAAAAATCGGGAGCAGCTTCGCCCACCGGACCGAATCCCGCGAACATGCCCAGCCGGTGGAGCCGATCGAGCGGAAAGTCGACGCCGCCGCCAAGCCATACGGGGCGGGACTCGCGCTTCGGCCACGGTCCGTCATCGGTCATAATGCCCACCGCTCCTTCGAACTCCAGGGACCAGACCACGTCGTTCTCTTTGGGAACGCGCAGGGCAACCCGCCAGACGATGTCGTCGTCCTGCTCGAACCTCCGGTCACCGATGATGGCTACATGTTCCGGCCTGAGCCTGTACACCAGATTAAACGAGAGGCGCATTCCAAATACCTGGAAGGCGAACGCTGCGAATGGTTCGGCCGAGAACGAGCCCTCACCCATGAGCTTCTCGTGATCTCCGGTGGGTACCAGCCCGGTGAATCCAAGGAGAACTCCCAGCCCGCCATCGCTTGCGCTTCTAATGCTCCACAACAGGGCCACCTTCAGATCGCCAATTCCGAAACCGTCCTTCGACATCCCCTCCAGCGCGCGTGGACCCGGTTCTAGACCTGCCTTCTCCCTGGATCCGACCGTCCAGCCCACGGGGAAACCGACCGCAAGCTCCAGGTCCAGCGGAAATCCCAGCCCGAATACCAGGTCGGCCCGGGCCTGGGATGCGCGATCGGCCAGGCCGACGTCGTATTGCCAGCGCAACCCGGTGCTCGCGTGCCATGCCCACGTTGGGGCGGTGGTAGTGCCCTCGATGATATGGCCCCCGTCCGGGACCAACGGCGGCTCACCGAATCGCGGAACCGTCCAGCGGGGATCCTGGGCAACCGCGAAACCGGAAGGCAACGTAAGAAGTGCAAACAGACAGAGGGCAAGAATCCGATCGTGTTTCATGTGGGGTATACTATCATTCCTCGTTCTACTGTGTCAGCAGCAGCTCTCTTATTTTCTCCAGCTTCTCCTTCGCGGCGTTGAGTTGTTCCTTCATGCGTTTCACGTCGATCCGCAGACTATCCGGTGTCCTGTCGTAGCGCGACTCTGAGCCGAGGTCCTGCGTCGGTGCGGTATTGAAGGAAACAACCCGAAGAACCGGGGTCGCTGTTCTGGGCTTGATGATCTTCAGCGAGATCTTGTTGGTCGGGCTTATCTGGCTCGCCGCCACCCGGATGATGGAGCCCTGGAATTTGGGCGAACGCACGCGCACGAGGGACTTCTGAGGCGCGGTCAGTTTTACCGTTATCGCCACGTCGTCAGCGCCCCTCACGAGCCTGGCCTGGGTGTTGTTCAGCACCATTTTTATGGTCACCGATTCGGTCGCGTGGGTTGTTTGTGGCAACGAAATTGCCGCCAGGAGCAAACACAAAGCGATGATTCTGCGCATGCCTATTTGCCCTCGCTTTTCCCACTTGAAGTTCGCAGCAGGGCTATGGAGAAAAGGATGTTCACCATGGAGCTGAACACTATGAATCTCCAGTTGTCCTGCACGAACGGGCCGATCTTCAGCGCAATGTCGAGAGCGATGACCCCGGTCGCCGCGAGCAGATAGATCACGGTGAACCTGACGGCGCGCTCGCCCAGAGTGCCTCTCCAGAGCAGCACCGCGCCGACTACTGACAACCAGGCATGGGTGACAGGCATCACCAGGAGGTTCTCGTTGGCGTGGACGTCAGTGTGATTAGTGAACGCCCAGGCGATAATCAGCACTATCGATCCCACCGTGCAGAGCAAACCCCACGTGAAAAAGCCCAATCCGAGCAGCCGCCTCGAAACCCTCCATGACGGACGGAATAACGGCACGACCAACCCGGCCGCGAACACCCCCGTGGCCAGAAGAGTGACAATTAACTCCCAGAGTGCCCAGCTCACGCCCGGAGCAGCGCCAGATCTTTCGAAGACAACCTTTACGTTGGCTACCAGGGGGCTCCCGTGGACGCCGATGAGCACGCTGTCCAGATCCTCCACGAGTGCCTGCGGAAAGGTCTGCTCGTCGCGCCGGTTGATCTCTCTGTCAATCGAACCGGAGCCCAGAAAATGCATGACTGTGCGCCCCACGGGCATCCCGGCCATAACCCCTGCGGTCCATTGTCGGTACGTGCGACCGGTCGGTTCCGTATCGCGATTGCGTGTGACGGCTCCGTCCAGAACATCGTCGAGCAGGTCCCTCACCCGGGTACAGCAGTTATCGTCCGAGTGGTGGTAATTGTAGTATCGGTTTTCGGGTCGACGATCGTATGAGAGACGTTTCGCGATTTGTGCGGCGAGCGCTTGCGGCATCTCCAGCCGCCGAACTTCGATACTCCTGTTCGCGTCGGCAAACGCGGTAACTGCCATACGGTAGTCCATGACCCCCAGGTGAAACTTCACATTACCCGCAGCGTAGGCCGATTCCATGTTCGAGTCGTCAAACTCGTACATGCCGTAATTATACACAGTGCGCCGCTTGCGCTCGTAGTTGTCCACGATCAAGGCGATATGCCCCGCTCTCGTGACGAACTCGTCACCCGGGCCGATGCTCATGACGCTGATGACGAGGCGGTTTTCATGCGGTGCGGTCTTCTGCGCACCGGCGATTGTCGGGATCGCCATGGTGATGAGTATGGCGCAGATCGCCGGGTACAGAGTCGGCCGGGAAATCCTCAAGACACGGGTAGGGTGGGGGCGCTCACGGGTTCTGGCTCCACGCCGGTCTTCAAGAGGCGACCTTCCTGGTAGATCATCGTGGCGGTGGAGTCGCTGAGCTGCTTTGCGATATCCTTGTCGACGAGCGCCTCGGCGATGACCTGATCCATGTGGTCCACCAGCACAAGCCGCATGCTCTTGAGAACGCGGGACGGGATCTCGTGAATGTCCTTTCGGTTTTCCATGGGCATGATCACCGTCTTGACGCGGCCCCTATGGGCGGCGAGGATTTTTTCCTTGAATCCGCCGATGGGCAGCACGCGCCCGCGCAAGGTGATCTCCCCCGTCATGGCCACATCGGATCGCACCGGCACCTTTGTGAGAGCGGACACCAGGCACGTGGCGGCCGTTATTCCCGCTGACGGGCCATCCTTGGGCACCGCGCCCTCCGGGTAGTGGATATGGATGTCCAGGTCTTTGTGAAAGCCCTCCTCGAGCCCCAGTTCCTTTGCCCGGGAGCGCACGTAGGTGAGGGCGGCCTGGGACGCCTCCTGCATGACCTCACCGATTCTTCCGGTGAGGATCAGCTTGCCCTTGCCGGTAACCGCCGACACCTCCGTGGGCAGGAGATCTCCCCCCGTAGAAGTGACCGCGAGGCCGTTGACCAGTCCGATACGATCCTCATCTTCCTTCTTGCCCACGGTGAACCTGGGAACACCCAGATACCTGGGAACATCCCTGGCGCCGATGGGGATTCTGTGGTCCTTGCCTTCCTTGAGGACCTTCCTCGCCACCTTGCGGCAGACAGACGATATCTCGCGTTCCAGGTTTCTGACACCCGCTTCCCTGGTGTAGTGGTTGATGATGGTTCTCACCGCTCCCTCGGTGATGTCGAGGTCGACGTCGCCAAGGCCGCAGGTTTCCTGCTGGCGGGGCACCAGGTAGCGCATGGCGATGTTGAGCTTCTCGAACTCGGTGTAGCTGGAGAGTTCGATGATTTCCATTCGATCCTGTAGGGGAAGCGGGATACCGGAGAGCACGTTTGCGGTGGTGATGAACATGACGTCCGTGAGATCGTAATCCATGTCGAGATAGTGGTCGTTGAACATGAAGTTCTGCTCGGGGTCGAGGACCTCGAGCAGCGCGGACGCGGGATCGCCCCTGAAGTCAGAGCTCATCTTGTCGACTTCATCAAGCAAGAACACGGGGTTGCCCGTGCCCACCTTTTTGAGACTCTGGATGATCTTCCCCGGCAGGGCGCCGATATACGTTCGGCGGTGCCCTCGAATCTCGGCCTCGTCCCGAACCCCTCCGAGGCTGAGCCTGATGAACTTGCGTCCGGTTGCCCTCGCCACCGACTTGGCAAGGGATGTCTTCCCGGTTCCAGGCGGTCCGACGAAACACAGGATCGGCCCCTTGAGCTTCTTGACCAGCGCCTGAACCGCCAGGTACTCCAGTATTCGTTCCTTGATCTTCTTGAGACCGTAGTGATCCTCTTCGAGAATCTGTTCCGCCTTATCAATGTCGTAGTTCTCTTTAGTGGTTTCGCCCCACGGCAGGCCCGCGATCCAGTCCACGTAATTGCGAACGACCGTGGCCTCGGCGCTCATGGGGGACATCATCTGGAGCTTCTTGAGTTCCTTCTTGGCCTTCTCCAGCGCCTCCTTGGAGATCCCCTTCTTCTTCTTTATCTTTTGCTCCAGCTCCTGGATCTCCGAGCGGAATTCGTCCTTCTCTCCGAGCTCACGCTGGATGGCCTGCATCTGCTCGTTGAGGTAGTACTCCTTCTGCGTCTTCTCCATCTGCTTCTTGACCCGCGTACGAATTCGACGCTCCACCTGAAGGATCTCGATTTCGTTTCGCATCAACTCATAGAGGCGTTCGAGCCTGCTCTTTGCGTCCTCGGTTTCGAGGATCTCCTGGCGCTCCTCCATCTTGATCGAGGAGAGGTGAACAACTATGGTGTCCGCGAGTCGGGACGGGTTGTCGATCCCCTGCACGGTCATCAACATCTCCGGGGGAATCTGCTTGTTGAGCTTGATGTATGTCTCGAAGGTTCCCTGAACTTCCCGGATGAGGGCCTCGATCTCCACGGTTTCTTCCGTGTTCGTCCCGATTATCTCGTACTCGACCTGGAGGAACTCGTTGTGGGGAATGTACCCGGCTATTTTTGCGCGACGCTTGCCCTCCACCAGAACCTTGACCGTCCCGTCGGGGAGGCGCAGGAGCTGAATTATTGTTCCGAGGGTGCCCACGGAATAGATGTCAGCAGGGGAAGGTGTGTTGGTTTTGGCGTTCTTCTGGGCAACGAGGAGGACAAACTTGTCTTTCTTCATCGCCTCGTCGAGGGCGGCGATGGACTTGTCGCGCCCCACAAACAGGGGCACCACCATGTGCGGAAACACTATTATGTCTCGCAATGGGAGAAGCGGCGCGCTCAACTTGCTACCGGAATCGATTTTTTCGTCAATGGTATCCATGGCTCTCTCTTGCACCCCGCAATGCGAAACTCTTCAGCGAAGTTCTCGCTTGAATGATATCAGGCAGGCTCTGCCTTGTCCTTTTCAAAAACGACCAGCGGCCTCTCTCCCTTGGAAACACACTCTTCCCCCACGACGACCTCTCTGGGGTTGTCCATGGAGGGAAGCTCGAACATCAGGTCGAGCATGGTCGCCTCGATCACCGAGCGAAGACCGCGGGCGCCGATGGAACGTTCCTTGGCGACAACAGCGACAGCCCGCAACGCCTCGGATGTAAACGTGAGCTTGACGCCGTCGAGATCGAACAACAGGGCAAACTGTTTAACGAGGGCGTTCTTGGGCCGCGTGAGAATCTCCACGAGCGCGTCCTCGTCGAGTTCATCGAGGGTCGCTATCACCGGAAGGCGGCCGACAAACTCGGGAATGAGCCCGTATTTGAGAAGATCCTCCGGCTGGAGTTCCATGAGGAGCTCACCGATCTTCTTTTCGTCCCGACTCGAGATCTGCGCGCCGAATCCGAGGGTCTTCTTTCCGATGCGGTTCTCCACGATCTTTTCCAGCCCATGAAATGCGCCGCCGCAGATAAACAGGATATTGGTGGTGTCCACCTGGAGGAAGTCCTGCTGGGGATGTTTTCGTCCTCCCTTGGGGGGGACGTTGGCGATAGTACCCTCGATGAGCTTGAGCAGGGCCTGCTGAACCCCCTCGCCGGAGACGTCGCGGGTAATGGAAGGGTTGTCGCTCTTGCGAGAGAGCTTGTCCACCTCATCGATATAGATGATCCCGCGCTTGGCGCGCTCGATATCGTGATCTGCGTTTTGAAGCAATGAAACGATGATATTTTCCACGTCCTCGCCAACGTAACCGGCCTCGGTTAACGCCGTGGCGTCGGCTATGGCGAAGGGGACATTGAGGATCCTGGCCAGGGTCTTTGCCAGCTCTGTCTTGCCGCAACCCGTCGGTCCGAGCAGGAGGATGTTTGATTTCTGCAGCTCCACATCGCTGGAAGTGGTGCCCGAGTCGATGCGCTTGTAGTGATTGTAGACCGCCACGGAGAGAACCCGCTTGGCGTGATCCTGCCCGACAACGTGTTCGTTCAGGGACTCGTAGATCTCCATCGGTTTGGGCAGTGCGTCCGAACCGGTTCGCTTGTCCGTAGTGTCCAGCTCTTCGGCGATAATGTCATTGCACAGGCTGATGCACTCATCGCAGATATATACGGTTGGTCCTGCGATGAGCTTGCGCACCTCTTTTTGGCTCTTGCCGCAAAAAGAACAACTCAGCGTAGGTCGGTCATTTTTTCGTCCACGGGTCAACGTTCACCTCTCGTAACAAACCCCCTGCTCATAGACTATATTACCGTCCGACGGGCTGGCAAGGTCAAGGCATCATTCAGCCCTTCTTGTTCTTCGTGCTCTTCGCCTTCATGACTTCATCAATGATGCCGTATTTCACGGCCTCGTCAGCCGTCATTATGTAGTCACGATCCGTATCGTTTTTCACCTTCTTCATGGTCTGGCCCGTGTGTTCGACCAGGATCTCGTTGAGCTTCTGCCGAAGGCGAAGAATCTCCTTGGCGTGAATTTCGATGTCCGACGCCTGCCCGGTCACTCCGCCGAGGGGCTGGTGGATCATCACACGGCTGTTGGGCAGGGCAGATCTTCGCCCGGGCTCACCAGCCGCCAGGAGCACCGCCGCCATGGACGCCGCCTGGCCGAGGCAGATGGTCACCACGGGGCACCGGATGTGCTGAATAGTATCGTAGATTGCCAGTCCGGCGTTCACTCCGCCCCCTGGGGAGTTGATGTAAATCATGATCTCGCGATCCGGATCGTCCGACTCCAGGTATAGAAGCTGTGCAACGATGATGTTGGCCACCTCATCGTTGATCTGCGTGCCCAGAAAAATGATCCGATCATTGAGGAGTCTGGAGAAGATATCCCAGCTCCTCTCTCCCCGGTGAGTCTGTTCCACCACCTGGGGATAGGGTATGAATCCGACCGGGCCGTGCACCATGTCGTCACCGTCGTGCATATCTTTCCTCTTATTCTTCTGTGTCGTCTTTTTTATCGACGACCTGTTCCGCATCGACGATCTTAACCTTTGGAGCCACGAAATCAAAAACCTTGCGTTCGAGCAAGCTGGTCATGACCTCGCTCATGCGCCGATTGTCTGCCATCTCGGCCTTCAGCTTGGGCACCGGGATCCCCGTGCGCTCGGACATCCGCTTGAGCTCGTCCTCCACGTCCTTCTCTACAACCTCCAGATCGTGTTGGCGCGCGACCTCTTGAAGGAGAAAGTGTTGGTGGACCATGTTCCTGGCCGCCTCCCCGGTACCCTCGTCAATCTTGGCGGAGGCCTCGTCGTCCGCATCATCCCCTGCCTTCCCCAGCATCCCCGCAAACTGCGCCTTCATCATTTGGGTCTGTTTGCCCACGATTGTGGGTGGCAACACCATCTCGTTCTTGTCGCGAAGCGCATCGAACAGCTCGTGACGGAGCCTGTCTTCCTCGTTCTTCTCCAGGGATTCCCTGGTGCGCTTCTCGATGTCCTCCTCGAGCAGGGCGAGGGTGTCGAAATCACCCAGATCCTTCGCGAACTCGTCGTCGAGGTCCGGTAATTTCCTCTGGCGCACGGAAACGAGGCGGCTCAGAAAGCGCACTGGTTCTTCGCCCTTGGGGGTATCACCGAACACGATCTCTTTTTCTTCGTCCACGTTCATCCCCGGTACTGCCGCGAGGATCTCGGAGGGAACGGCGCCTTCCGACAGGACCAGCTCCTGGGGCGGCATGCCGGCATCCTTCCAACCGTCATCCACCCATCGCTTCATCTCCAGAGTGACCATGTCGTCCTTCTGCGCCGGCCGCGGCTCGTCGAGCTCCACGGTGGTGGCGAGGGCCGAGCGGAGGCGCTCGAGTTCCTTGTCGATCATTTCCCTCGAGACGGTCACCGGGAGGCGGCTGATCTCTATGCCGTCGAAATTGATCTCCTCGAGGTGAGGGCTGGTTTCGACCTTGACCGTGTAGGTGAAAGGCTGCCCCTCGACCAGCTCACCGGCGTCGATCTCGGGCTCGGAAATGGGTTCTACCCCGTGTTCCTCGAGTGACTCGATGAAAAACTTGGACACAATTTCGGAGAGAAGCTCCGAGAGCATCGCCGGACCGAACATCCTCTTGAGCACGGCGCGGGGAACCTTGCCCCTTCTGAAACCCCGCACCTTCGCCTCCCGAGACAGACGCGAGTACGCCTTGTTGACATGCGTGTCGATCTCCTGCGCGGGAACCTCGATGGCGAACTCCACAACGGCAGGATTGATTCTTTTCATTGTTGACGGCAACGGTAGCCTCCTGGAACCTTCTTCAAGACCGGACGGATCTATCCACGCGCTTCTTGCCGATGTCAAGAGATCCCATGACAAGACAGGAGTTTTGTCCGTTTTTTTGACGTTTTAAAGGGTCAGACTGCCGGAATCGGGGTTGTTCCCGGCGCTAATCGATGGCCTTGCTCAGGAGCCCGTCCAGATTCCGAAGAGAACCTATGAAGCTGTCTCTCTCCGAGGAGGCGAGCTTGTTGAAGAGTGCCTGATAGCCCTCTCGTACGCGCTTGCGGCGGCGTCTCATCAGCTGTCTTCCCTGGTCGGTCAGTTCGACCATCACCACGCGACCGTCATATGGTCCTCTGACCTTGTTGACGAGCGCCGCCTTCGTCAGCCTTGCCACCATTTCCGAGGTGGTGCTCTGGGCGGATCCCACGAGGCGGCCGAGATTCCCGACGGAGATCGGGCCGTGATTGTTGATCACGGAAATGACCTTGTACTGCCCATAGGAGATGTCCTCCTGGACCTTGCTTCCACTCAAGAGTTCGAGTTTTCGCATCAATTCCTGTGCAAGCTCTTCGATCTGCTCTATCGGTTCGAGCTTCATTTCAGTTTCAACATTCATGATTTTCCCTTCAATTTCGGATCTGGCTGAAAGACGATTGTTTCAAGGTCCTTTATATTTCGATTCCTACAATTGCTTCTAACCACTAGTTTGTTTTGTTAATACCCCAAATACATCAGCATCACAACTGTTTTTTCATTATGCCAGAGCTGTAATTGCTGGTTCACAATTGCAATCTATCATTGCGCGGTTTAATCGGGGATCAGGAAATTTCTCAGCGGGACACGATGGACGGGATGGAAGATATTCTCTTCTATTTCCAGGAGTTGGCCCAATATGAACTGTCTCTCGGTCAACCGCTCATGCGGAATTACGAGATTGTTCGTCTTTATCACAAGATCTCCGAACAAAAGGATGTCGAGATCGATCTCCCGGGGACCCCACTTTTGATTCCTTTTCTCCCGGCCCAGTTCCTTCTCGATGTGCTTCAATTCGGCGAGGAGAGCATGCGGTTCCAGCGTTGTGGTTATGCATGCCACGGCGTTCAAAAAATCGGGTTGATCCTGTACACCCCAGGGCTCTGTCTCAACAAAACCGGTGTGCTTTTCGAGAGTGATTTGCGGATGTTCATCCAGGAGTTTCAGGGCTGCCCGCATGCGACCGTGACGATCGCCCAGGTTGCTTCCCAGCCCGATGAACACGCGGTGCGAGAGCCTGACATCTTCGCCGTTCATCAGAAAACGTAGATGAACCCGATACGCCCGCCCACGGTTGCGCTGAGACCGGGGATATCGTCCCAGGCCTCAACGTCCCTCTTCTTTGGAACAAACACCGGACCGACGCCGCCCACGACCCGAACAGCGACGCTCCAGCTATCAGCGATGTGGATCCCGAGGCCGACGCCCGCCTGCGCCTGGAGCCATACGGCCGTCTCGTGGCGGTCCCTGAACAGGAACACGGGCACCGCGGCTATACGGGCCAGAAAGCTGAACCGCTCCGCCATGGGCCAGGATCCCAGAAGTCCTACGCTGATGGAAAACAAACCGGTCGGGTAACCTGGATCCCGTGGCTCCTCGCCGATGAAACCGCCGAACCCCAGCCCGCCGATCACATACAGCCAATTAACAAGGGGGAAATGCATGGCCACTTCCAGGGGAATGAACTTTCGCTCCCAATTTCCCGTCAGCGGAGCCTCGAAGCCCACGTCGCCCGCCAGGCACAGCCCGGGCGGAACACCCCGCACAACCGGGTCTTCGTCGCCGGATTCCACGGCGACCACGTCATCGTTTTTTTCAACGGGCTCGTCGTCGGTCTTCATGGAATCGATGCGGACTCGCACCTGGTCGGCGTCTTCCACATCGGGGCTCAATTGCAGATACAGCTCGTAACGACTTACCGCCCGCTGTTTGTTGCCCAGCTCCTCGTAGCACCGACCGATGTTGTAGAGGAGTTCCGGAGCGTGGGTGATGTCGTAGGCCAGCTCGAAGTGATCGATCGCTGCCTGATACTCGCCTTCCTTGTATCTCTTGCCGCCGGCGATGAAGTGATGCCTCGCCTCCTCCTTCTGCCCCTCGGTCAACTCCCGGGCGCCATCTTGCACGGAAGGCTCTTCGACCTCGTCCTGCGCCACGAAGGCTGATCCGAGGGCAGGCAAAACCGTGACCATAACGATCGCTCCAAGGGCCGTCAGGGGAGTCGCCGTTCTCACTTGGTGCCCGCGTCCGGTTGCGGACCCGCATCGCCCTTGTGCCCCTTCGCGCCGGCTGCTTCAAGGGGGCCGAAGACAACCGATCCGAAACGGTCGAGGGCATGAAAATCTCCGCGCAGGGGAGGTGACCAGGCTGTGTAAATGGGCTTGTCCGCCGTCACGTTTATACGAAAGAAGTTGATCTTCCACTCATCGCCTCTTTTGGGTGGCGTGCCGCCTCCCTTGTCGAGGTTTGCAAACGGTATCGCGATCTCTGCCGTCCATCCCGTGTCATCGCCGGACGAGTCGTTGAGGGTTCCCTCTATCCCGGTCTTCACGACCACGCCGCTCGACCACTCGTTTGTGTTCTTCCTGTACCTCGGCAGGTATGAATCGAACACCACCCCCGCCGGGTTGACCTGAATCTCGTAGTAGTGCTTCTTGTCGCCACCGGGATCGAGAAAGATCTCGAACGCATCCTCGTGCCACAACTCGTCGTCGTGCTCCGTGTACTTGCTCTGGAGATAGTTATCCTTCGCGCGCATAGCCACGTAGAGATTATCGTCGTCCCACATCAGCCTGGTCGCTGTAGTGAGTTCGGAGCCGGCGCCCGTGAGAGTTTGCGTGAAATCATCGAGGACGAGCGCGTCCTTCCATGCATCTTCCGTCTCGAACTTTCCGTCGATATTGGGCGCGGTGAGGGCTCTCGGGATGACCACCTTCACCGATTTTTCCTCACCGTGCGAAAGCACCTCCACGGTTGGTCCCTTGATCCGGCCCTCCTTGTCGGAAGGCCCGCTGGTGATCTTCATGCGCTCGTTCTTCTTCCACAGACCGACCATGAGACTGACAGTGGGAGATCCCCACTTGGTTGGAACCTTGATGGTCTGCCGGTCCTTGATGATCAGCCCCGGCCGCCAGTACTCGGGTTGAAAATGACGACGGATCGGTCCGGTCTTGTCCCTGTTGATGCGGGATTTTCCTTCTGCGTCAACCATGTGTGTGAAGAGTTGCCAGCCCGCGCCGGGCGACTCCTTGCACTCCCAATACCAGGTCACTTCAAATTCTTCGCCTGCGGCCACTTTTTTGGGTTTTACGTCATAGCCCAGCAGCAGGACCTTTCCGTCGATATTCGCATTTATCCGATGTCGTATCTTGGACGGCGCCTTTTCGAGGATCAACCTCGAGACCTGATCGCTCTCGTTCCTGGTCAGGTAGCCGGTTTGCTCCATGCAGCCGAAGAGCGAAATTGCCAGGACCGCGGAACATAACACCGAAACAGAACTCCTACTCATCGGGGCCTCCTTTGCCAATGGCACTCAACGCCTGCTTTTCTTGCGCGATTTCTTTGATTGTTTGCGCCTGGCTTTCGCCTTGGCCTTGCTGCTCGCCGACGCGGCCTTCCGCTGCGTCCCGGATCCATCCGCAACCGCCGCCTGGAGCATATCCTGGCCGAGATTGCCCATCATCCCCGGCATTCCCGGCATTCCCGGCATCCCGCCGCCCCCCATGGCGCCCTTCATCTGCTTTGCCATGGCCAGCTGTTTCATCCCGGGAATCTTGCCCATCAGGCCCGCCTGTTTGCCGATGGCGCCCATCATGTCTCTGACCTGCTTGAACCTGACGACCAGGTCCTTCACATCCTTGAGATCGCGACCGGATCCCTTCGAGACCCGCTCCATTCGTCCGGGCTGTTTTTCGAGCAGGGAAACGTCGATCCGTTCCTTGTTTGTCATCGATTGAATTATCGATTCAATCTTGACGATTTCCCTGTCGTCCATGTTCATGCCTTCCGGCATTCCATCGGCGAAGAACGGAAGCTTTTCGAACAGATCCCCCAGGGACCCCATCTTCTTTATCGCCTGCATCTGCTCGAGGAAATCGATCATGGTGAACTTGCCGCGAAGCATGCGCTTTGCGTCCAGTTCCGCCTTCTCCGTGTCCATCACTTCCTCGAAGTCCTTGACCAGCCCGACCACGTCCCCCATGCCGAGAATCCTGGAGGCGAGCCCTTCCGGCCGGAACTCCTCCAGCTTGTCGAGGCCCTCTCCTAACCCCAAGAACTTGATGGGCGCTCCGGTGGTTTCCTTGATGGACAGAGCCGCGCCGCCGCGAGCGTCACCGTCGAGCTTGGTGAGGATCACCCCCGACAGGCTCAGGCGTTCGTTGAACTCGGAAGCCGTCTTGACCGCGTCCTGACCGATCATGGCGTCGGCCACCAGGAAAATGTTCTTGGGCTTGACCGTCTTCTTGATGTCGAACAGCTCCTGCATCAGCTCGTCATCGACGGTCTGGCGACCCGCTGTATCGAACAGCACCACATCACGCTTGGTGCTGCGGGCGTGCTTCATTGCCGCCTCGCAGATCTTGACCGGGGACTTCTCCTCGAAGTCCGAGTAGACCGGAAGATCAAGTTGTTTCCCGAGCACCAGGAGCTGTTCGATGGCGGCCGGGCGATAGACGTCAGCTGCGCACATCAGGGGTTTGTGGCCCTGCTTGACGAGAAACCGGGCGAGCTTGGCGGTAGTGGTTGTCTTTCCGACACCGTTCAGGCCCACCATCATCACACCTGTGGGCGTGCCCTTGGGGGCCATGGCGAGATTGGTGTCCACCGGACCCATCATGGCGACAAGCTCGTCCTCACAGATCTTCACGAATGCGTCCGCGGCAGAGATCGAGACCTTTTTCCCCCTGGCCTTGGCGGAGATCCGCACAACCTCGCCGACGGCCTTTTCCCGGACACGGCCAAGGAAAGCCTTTGTCAAATTGAGATCGACGTCTGCTTCGAGAAGGGACAGTTTGATGTCTCGCAACGAGCTGTCGATGACCTTCTCATCAATCTCCAGCTCCCCCTGCATGCGCTGGCGGGCCTTGCGAAATCCTTTTTGAAGTGTTTCGAACATAAAAGAATAAACTCCGTGAGCTCATCCCAGGCTTTGACGGGAAGCCGAAGGTCATTATCACAAAGGTGACGGATAAGCCAAGGACGGAAACGCGCTGTGGGGTCAGTTATCTGTACTGGCCTCGAGGAGGGCGGATACGACTTCGTCGTCGAGGAGATCTTCCACCTCGACCGCGATCTCGTGCCGCCATATTCCGCGGTCTTCGACATTGCTGCATCGGATGACCTTGGCGTCGCACTCCGTGATCCGCTGCTCAGAGATGAAGATCTTCAATGCCAGATGCATCCCTACTTCATATGGGGTGAGGGTCAGCAGCCTGGCTCCGTTCCGGCTGAAGTCCTGGGTCAGTCCGAAGCGAACCTTTGGCCCGTCGGAGTTGATGTCGGAACCGACCACCAGTGGATACCGCTCGTATTTTCTTCGTTCATCCATAATTATCAGATGATATTCGGACCGGTGCGATATGCAAGCGCGATTACGTCGCCTCGCCGGCCGAGGGGTGAATCGTCGTCCGTTGCTCGGCGGATTTGGAATGCAATGTAGGCCTGGATGGGGTACAATTAGGAAAAATCGAGTGTTGTTGGAAAAGATGGAGAAACTGCTATGCGTTATATTTCGATAGGTCTGGCTTCGTTAATTTTTATTGCGGGGTGCAGCCTGAACTTCTCCTTGACCGATCCTGATGGAGGTACTGACACCAGCACAGGCACCGATACCGACGTTGACACGGATGTAGACAGCGACACGGATACCGACACTGACACCGACACCGATACGGATACCGACACGGATACTGATACCTCTCCCGTGGAATGCGACGACAGCGGGGACTGCGGCGGAGATCCGTGCGTGGACGGATACTGCTGCAACGATGCGTGCGACGGAGCGTGCGAGGCATGCGACATCACGGGATTCGAGGGGACGTGCACGTCCTATCCGGACGGAGTGGATCCCGAGGACGATTGCTCCGACGCGGGCCCGTCGAGCTGTGGCGAGAACGGCGTATGCGACGGCGTGAGCGGCTGCGCGCT
>JAUVAN010000468.1 GCA_030591725.1 Deltaproteobacteria bacterium | reverse complement strand
GACCAACCCCGTCAAGGACGGCCTCGTGGACAGGGTGTCCCACTGGAAAGGGTTTTCGTCGTACAAGCAATTGGCGACGGGAAACGTCGAGGCCTTCACCTATCTGGACCGTACTGCGTGGCACCGGACTGGTGGGAAAGACAGCGACAAGGCCAAGGAGGCATTCACTAAAACTGTGACGGTCGAGTTATCACCGATTCCCTCGTGGGAGCATCTACCGGATCACAAGCGTCAGGCGCATTTTCGTCGGCTGGTTCGTGAGACAGAGCAGAGTTGTCGAATCGAGCGAGAACGGGAAGGCCGAAGAGAGATGGGGCCTGCGAAGCTAGCGAAGGTTGACCATCGGGACCGTCCCAAAACGAAGAAGCCGCGGACTCGTCAGCCTTTGTGTCACGCTTCCAGTGTTGAAGCGGCAAACGAGTACAAGGAGAACTGGCGGTCATTTCTCGACCGCTTCTGGTACGCATCCGGCATGTGGTTGAAAGGGGTGCGAGACGTGGAGTTCCCGCCTGGATCCTTCAGGCCACCGCTGCTGCAGCTGTGTTGACCGTGCGAGCCTGACGGCTCACCGGAATACCGCCTTTTTCCGCGAGAACCTCTCTCGCAATGGGTCGTTGCGTCTGAAATCCACCTTTTCACTCAAAGAAACCCATCCGAACTCGACATCACCCGACTCGCCCCTCATAACGCATGAAATCACCATTCTGTTGACTGTCACATCGACCAATATCGGCCAACGGAGCGTTTCAACAAGAGGGGGACCTAATGACTGGGACTCTTGGAGTCCCCTAGCTTGATCCATACCGTCCGTCCGGGTCAATTTCTCGTCGATTTTCATGGAGGGCGTTGAACACCAACGTTGACACGAGGAACCAGCGAGCTAGCATTTACGCGATGTTTGTTCGAGACACATTTTGAGCCCTCACCTGCCGATGACCCGTAATGAGATGACCGTCCGGGGCTGGACGGATCTCGACGTTCTGCTGATCACGGGTGACGCCTACTTCGATCACCCCAGCCACGGCGCCGCGGTGATCGGCCGGGTGCTGGAAGACGCGGGATATCGAGTGGGGTTAGTCGCCCGACCCGACTGGCGCGCCACGGACGATTTCACCGTCATGGGCAGGCCCGCTCTCTTCGCCGGGGTAACCTCAGGCGCGGTGGACTCGCTCCTCAACAACTTCACCGCCGATCTGTCCAGGCGAAGGAACGACGTGTACGCGCCGGGCAACAAGGGCATGGGACGGCCGAACATGGCCACCCTCGTGTACGCAAACCGTGTAAAGGAGGCATTCCCCGGTCTCCCGGTGATCATGGGGGGCATCGAGGCGAGCACCCGCCGATTCGCCTACTGGGACTATCACAAACGCGTGATGCGCCGATCGATCCTGGTGGACGCCCGCGCAGATCTCCTGGTCTTCGGTCCCGGAGAGGGCCAGGTCGTGACGATCGCCCATCGCCTCGCGTCGGGCAGGGATCTCGCCGGGATTCCGGGCACCGCCCGGCTGGTGAACAACAGCGACCCGGCTTCCGAACAGATCGACCTCGCTCTCCCTGATTTCGAGGATATCGTCGCCGATTCCCGACTCCTGGTGGGTCAGGCAAAGTCCCTCGAACGCGCCTGCGTCCCGGGATTCAAGTCGCGGATATCCCAGGTCTACAGTGAGGGAACGGTCATCTGCGAAGCCGCCGCCGTCCAGACCACCGAGGATCTCGATCGGATCTTCGCCCTGCCCTTCAACCGGGAGATCCACCCGCTCCACGACGGTCCGGTCAAGGCCCTGGAGACCGTGCGCTGGTCCGTCATCTCACATCGGGGATGCCCCGGCGGCTGCAGCTTCTGCGCCATCGGTTTTCACCAGGGACGCGACGTCGTATCCCGCTCCCCCGCCTCCGTGCTCGCGGAGATCGAACAACTTGCAGGCCGGCCGGATTTCAGGGGCACCATCTCCGACGTGGGCGGCCCCACAGCAAACGCGTACGGCGCCGTGCGCATCAACCGAAAGGTCTGCGAGTCCTGCAAGCGCCCATCGTGTTTCTTCCCGTCCATCTGCGAGAACATCGAGGCCGATCACCGGGCTCTCATGGACCTGCTGGAATCCGCGACAAAGATCCCGGGCGTCAAACGGGTGCTCCTCGCCAGCGGGATCCGCCACGATCTGGCGCTGAAAAACAGGGCCTTCATCGAAAGGGTTGCGACAGGGCACACGGGCGGCCACTTGAAGGTGGCTCCCGAGCACGT
>JAUVAN010000001.1 GCA_030591725.1 Deltaproteobacteria bacterium | reverse complement strand
GGCCGCTCGCCGTCGCGTCTCATCCTCGAAAGAAGGGTAGACAGTCTCTTTAGCTTGGCGCGATAGGGACCCTTGCCGAAGCGAATGTAGAAGGGATCCCTCCCCACTGTCATGGAAAATTCGCCGTCCGCCTCCCAGTGGATCTCGGACAGGGGCGCGGTCCTCTCCAGCCCGGACGATCTGTATCTCCTGGCCAGCGAGATGGCGCTCTTGACCACCTCTCTCGTCCCCTCCTCGTCAGTGAACAGGAGCTCCCGGTCGAGCCCCGACAGCACGGCCATGGACACCGGATCACCGAGCGTCCATCGTTTGAAAATCTCCCCCGAATCGTCAACCAGATACGGCACGTCAAACAGGACGATCATCTCCGGCTTGCATTCCTCGATCTCCATGATCAACGTGCGGGGTAACTTTTTGGCTACCGATGCCGAGCAGATCCACGGGTGACTCTTGAGTTTCCTCGCGATGTTCGAAACATCCAGGGAGAAGATATTCATCCCTTCCTCTACGCCACCCGCCTCCTCGACGTCCTTTTTTGACAACCTCTGTGCCCCGTCTACGCTCATCTCCCGCACCTCGAAGTATTCGGAGGTGGTGGCATGGCGGTACGCGGATATCCCGCCCCAGACGGTCAACCCGGTCACCGCAACGGCCACCATGAACCGGAGCGCAGTCCCGGCTATTCGCAGCCCCCTGCCCGTCCCCGTGTTCTTCTCCTCGGAGGCATCGGTTTTTTTGTTTCGGGATCCGTCGTCGCCTCGACCGGCTCGCTTGGTGTTCCCCGGGCTGGACCCCGATCGCCTGCGATTGGGCGCTGACGGACGCTCGCTCTTGCGAAACAGCTTCATGCGTCCCCCCTCGCAATCTTCATCAGTCCATCAACCACCCTCCTGGCCGCGTCAGGCCGCCCCAGATCCAGGGAAGCCTTCGCCGCCCGCTGCCGGTAGTCTGAGTCCCTGACGAATCGAGCGATGGCATCAGCCAGCTCCTGCGGCTCCGTCTCCTTCTCCCTGAAGATGACCGCCGCGCCCGCAGCGCTCATGGGCGCCGCATTTTTTTCCTGCTGAAGATCCGCGTGATGCGGGTACGGAAGAAACACCGCCGGCAACCCCATCACGGTCAGCTCGCTCACAGTAGTGGCGCCAGCCCGTGCGACAACCAGATCCGTGTTCAAAAACGCCGAGGCTGTGTCATCGATGAAGTCCACGACTTCGACCGTCACGCCCGCCTGCGCATACTCGCTCTTGACCTTGTCGGCGCGTCCCTTTGAACACTGGTGCAGCACCTGTACCTCGCCGCCAAGCCGGGCGGCGGATATTGCCTGCGGGATCATTGAGTCAATTGCGAGCGCGCCCTGACT
This sequence comes from Deltaproteobacteria bacterium, assembly GCA_030591725.1. Classification (GTDB taxonomy): domain Bacteria; phylum Myxococcota_A; class Polyangia; order JAAYKL01; family JAAYKL01; genus JAUVAN01. Next base: position 53,061 of record JAUVAN010000001.1, on the reverse strand, counting down.
ACCTCCCATGACCAACACTCTGACTTTTCCCCGGCCCGGCACCCTGGGCTTGCCCGCCGCCTCGAGGATCGATCTCTTCACCGGATTGCCGGTCAACTCCACTCGCTTTTCTGGGAACGCCTGCATGGTGCTCTCGTATGAAACAAATGCTCGTCTCACCAGCCTTGCGAGAATCTTGTTGGAGAGCCCTACTGTGGCGTTCTGCTCCAGAAGGGCGGTGGGGATCCCCATCAACTTGGCGCCGAGCACCACCGGCCCGGCAACGTAACCTCCCACACCGATCACCGCGTCGGGGGCCAATCTCTTTAGTAATTTCATGGAGCTGATCACCGATACCGGAGCGTGAGCGAGCCCCTTGATCTTTCTGCCCACTCCCCCTCCCGCAAGCGGGCTCACTGCGATGAAATCGATCTTGTATCCCGCACCCGGAACGAGCCTGGCCTCTATTTTGTCGCTGGTCCCGACAAAGCTCACATTGTTGCCGCGATTCGCCGCCTCGTCAGCTATGGCTATGGCGGGAATCACGTGACCACCCGTGCCGCCACCCGCCAGAATGATTTTAAGGGAATGATCGCTCATCAAACGACCCCTTCACTGCCGACCCTGTCGGCCTTCCTGACGTTCCCCTTGCTCGACCAATTACTCTGCGACGTCTCCATTTCCTGCGACTGGCGAACACGGCCCCCTCTCGAAATACTCAGGAGCACACCGATGGCCGCCAGGGAGAACACCAGGGCGGAGCCACCGAAGCTGACAAATGGAAGATTGAGACCCTTGGTGGGAAGCAGCCCCATTGCCACGCCCATATTTGCCAGAACCTGAATCCCGAGGAGGATGCTTAAGCCCGAAGCGATGAATGATCCGAACTCATCTCTGGCACGAAAACCGATCAGTATGCCTCGACCGACAACGACCGCACACAGCAGCATCGTCATCCAGATCCCGATCACACCGAGTTCCTCCGCAATGATCGAGCTTATGAAATCGTTGTGGGCCTCCGGGAGAAATAGAAACTTCTGAAGCCCGTCCCCGATTCCAACTCCCGTCAGCCCGCCGGACCCGAAGCCGAAGAGAGATTGGGTCAGCTGATACCCATCACCATAACGCGTCGCCAGGGGATCCAGGAACGTCAACAACCTTCTGAAGCGGTACTCCGACCCGGTTGCCAGAAGATATGTAATGGGGGCGGCCACGATGCCGGCGACCATGATGTATCCCACCTTCGCACCGGCAATGAACAGAAGTGAGAAGGTCAGCAACGCGATGACAACTGTCGTCCCAAAATCCGGCTGGAGCATACACGCGAACATCAGGACGCCCGGCACCAGCAGGTGTGGAAGGAAACCTATGGAAAAAGACTTGATCCGACTGCTCTTTTTGGCGAGCGAATAGGAGAGCCAGATGATCAGCGTCACCTTCACTGCCTCTGCGGGCTGCACGGTTATGGGACCCAGCCTGATCCAGCGCGACGCCCCGTTTATCGTCGCACCCAGAGGCGTGTGGCAGAGAAGCAACCCCGCAAACGAGATCCCCAGAATCGCCCAGACGACGGCGCTATTTTGAAAGATGTGATAGTCAATTCTCGAAACTATCATCATGATCACGATACCGATAATGGCGTACACAACCTGCCTTCCGAGAAAGTAGGTTGAGTTATCCATATGATGCGTGGCCATCACGGCAGACGCCGAATAGACCATCACTATTCCGAATGCGACGAGCAGCATCACGGCCACAAAGAGTGGCCGATCTATATGGCCTCTCTCTTCAGTGGTTGTAGCTGTATCGTTCATCCAGTTCTTCCCTCGGCTACCTGAGCTTGAGAGAGCTCAGCGCAACCAACGCCAACATCAAAGAAATGATCCAGAAACGCACGATTATCTTGGGCTCGGCCCAACCCTTCAACTCGAAGTGATGGTGGATGGGCGCCATCCTGAATATGCGCTTGCCCGTCAGCTTGAAAGAGGCCACCTGGGTCACTACCGAAACAGCCTCGAGGACGAATACCCCACCGAGAATGACAGACAGGAACTCGTTCTTCGTCAATATCGCCAGCATCCCGATAGCGCCTCCCAGGGCCAGGGAGCCCACGTCTCCCATGAACACCTGGGCGGGGAACGTGTTGTACCAGAGGAACCCTACTCCGGCGCCGAACACCGCCGCGCAGAAGATGGTCAGCTCGCTCGCCATCGGAACCGACGGAATGTCCAGGTACTCGGCGATATTTATCCCGAAGAAGGAGAGGCCGGCGATGTAGGCCAGGATCAAGTAAGTAACCGTGTTTACCATGACCGGGCCTATGGCCAGCCCGTCGAGTCCGTCGGTCAGGTTCACCGCGTTGGACATGGCTACAACCACAAATGTTGCGAAAATCACATACAGCCAGGCCGGCAACTCGATGGGGTGCTTTCCAAAAGCAACGAAGGGAATGGCCAACCTGTGACGCATTTCGAGCCATTCAGAGGGAAGGCCGGAATCCATGAACAGGTAGAGAAAAATAACGCCCGCAAGGGAAAACTGAAAAAGGAGCTTGAATTTCCCCGGCATACCCGTGGAGTTCTCGTACCGAATCTTGAGGTAGTCATCGATGAACCCGATCAACCCGTAGCCCACGGTCAACGCCAATATCAACCAGATGAAGTGGTTGCGAAGATCGGACCAGAGCACGGTCGACATCACCACCGCAAACAGGATGAGCGATCCTCCCATTGTAGGCGTGCCTTGCTTGGAAAAGTGCGTCTCGGGTCCGTCTCCCCGGACCGACTGACCAACATGACGCTGCTGCATGCGCCTGATGAACCAGGGAGAAACTGCGAAGCAAATGAACATGGCGGTCAACATGCTCATGATCACCCTGAACGGAACGTAGCGCAGCACGTTGAGCCAGCTGAGCCACTCCACCTCCAGACGCAAAGGAAAAAGCAGTTCGTACAACATCTAGGATTCGTCCCTCATCAGGTTGGTCACAATTCGCTCCATTTGCATCCCTCTCGATCCCTTTACCAGTAACGCGTCGCCTTTCTCCAGAATTTCGCTCAAGATCCGTGCCGCGTCCTCGTGGCCATCAGCATGTTTCAGGCGATCCGGAGGCATCCCGGCCTCGATCGCACTGCGACCGACCGCAGATCCTCCTTCACCCAGGGTCACCAGCATCGTCAGCCCGGCTGCCGTCACCGGCCCGCCGAGATTCTCGTGGGCTTCTCGTGATGCGCTCCCCAGTTCGAGCATGTCCGAGATCGCCGCGAACCTGCGCCCCTCTCCCGCAACCTCCACGAGAACCTCCAGAGCGGCCTTCATGGACTCAGGGTTGGCGTTGTACGTATCATCAATGATCAGCGATCCGCGCGGACCTGTCTTCAATTCGAGGCGTCCGGCAAACTGACTCACCGACTCGATACCCGGCGATATGTGCGCCAGATCGATACCCATTCCAACGGCGGCTGCCGTGGCGGCGAGCACATTGGCCGCGTTGTGCTTCCCGGGAAGTGGGAGACGAGCCGATACGCTCTCTCCCTCGACCGTCATCTCCAGCGATTGCCCCTGCGCTCCCATCTGCACACACGACTCGAGTCTGACCTGCGCTCCTTGCGCCGTGCCGTAAGTGATCCGCCGCTTCGCCGAAGTCTTCATTTTCGCAACCCTGGGATCGTCCAGGTTGACCACTGCCACGGCATCGCGCCGCAACCCGGCGAACAGCTCTCCCTTCGCACGCGCCACGCCGTCGAGATCCCCGAGTTTTTCCAGATGCGCCGGACCCACATTGGTGACCAGCGCGACGTCGGGTTCGACCAGTCGCGTCAACAACTCGATCTCCCCAAAATCTGAACAACCGAGCTCGAACACGGCCGCCTCGAAGGATTCGTTCAGTTCCATCAAGGTCAACGGCACTCCGATGTGGTTGTTGAAGTTCTTCTTTGGCTGATGTGTCTTGCCTTGTTGCCCGAGGATGGAGGCAAGGATCCTTCGGGTGGTTGTTTTTCCGCTGGATCCTGTGATCGCCGCCACCTTGCCCCCAAAGGACACCCTCGCCGCATGGCCCAGGATCTGCAAGGCTTCGAGCGAGTCGTTCACCATAATCTGCGAGCACGCAACCCCTTCGATCTCACGCTCGGCAATCAATCCTGCGGCGCCGTCCCGCGCCGCCTGTTGTGCAAAATCGTGCCCGTCCAGCCGCTCCCCCTTCAGGGCCACGAAGAGGCATCCGGCGGTCGCCTCTCTCGAATCTATGCAAACGCCTCGAGGGAAAACCGACCCTTCGCCCATGAGCTTTCCGCTCACTATCCGCGCAATCCCCGCAACATCCCACGAAAGGTCAGGCATGGTCGCCCTCCTTCCTCTCGAGGGAAGCGATGGCTGCCGCTGCGTGCTCCCTGTCATCGAAGTGTATCTTGCTCCTGCCGAGAATCTGATAGTCCTCGTGTCCCTTGCCCGCGATGAGCACGGTATCCCCGGCCGCAGCGCACTGCAGGGACATGGATATCGCAAGACCCCGATCAACCTCTACCACATAGCCGCTGCTCGCTTCGCGCAGTTCACGCTGCGTAATCCTGGACTGGCCTCCGCCGTCCACTCCCGGCAGGATCATCTCCACTATCCTATCGGGATCCTCGGTTCTCGGGTTGTCGGATGTCACGATAGCAACATCGGCGCCCCGCGCGACCGCGCCTCCCATCAAGGGTCTCTTGCCATGATCGCGATCGCCGCCGCAGCCGAAAACACAGATCAGGCGACCCGCTGTGATGGGTTTGAGGGCCTCCAGCACGCTGACGAGCGCGTCCGGTGTGTGCGCGTAATCTACGAGCACCGTAAAACCCCGATTGCAAGGTACTCTCTGAAGTCTCCCGGGCACCGCATCGAAACGCTCGAGCCCGACCATTGCCTTTGCGATGTCCACGCGCAGCTGCATACAAATCCCCATGGATACGAGGATGTTGTTCATATTGTGGGGCCCGAGCAAGGGCGACGATAGATCGAAGATACCGGAGGGAGTATGGATCCTCGCGTTGATTCCCTCGATATCGTAGCCGGGTTTGTCCACGGGCCTGATATCAGCATTGCTCGACGGATCGCAGGACACGGTCAACGCCGGCCTCTTTAGCCTCTCAAGAATCACAACAGAGAACGGATCGTCGATATTGATCACCGCTCTTGCATCCGGATTATTCTCAACGGCATCCGTGAAGAGCAACAACTTGGCCGCGGCGTACTCCTCCATGTCCCCGTGAAAATCGAGATGGTCCTGGGTGAGGTTCGTGAACGCCACTACATCGAACGCGCACCCCTTGAGCCTGTGAAGAGCGAGGCCGTGGGACGATACCTCCATGAGCATATGAGAGGCTCCCTCATCCACCATCGCACGAACTATAGATTGGATCACCGGCGCTTCTGGTGTGGTGTGTTCGTCATTCCATATCCGCCCCTTGAAGCGATGGGCCACGGTCCCCATCACGCCCGGGCGGCAACCGGCCTCATCCAGCATCGCCTCTACCATATAGGTGATGGTCGTCTTGCCGTTTGTTCCGGTTATCCCCACAAGGGCCAGTTCCCTGGTTGGATGCGAATAGCAAGCCGCTGATATCGGACCGAGAGCCTTCCTGACATCAGCCGTCACAATCTGAGGCAAGTTGTTGGGCACCCCGGCGCCAACCAACAACGCGACCGCCCCTCGCGTCATTGCGTCATCGATAAACCTGCGACCATCGGTCAGGTCACCGGCCATGGCAGCGAAGAGAAACCCCGGGCGCACCTGCCGCGAATCGTGGGTCGCGCCTGTCACCATGACTTCAGGGTTTCCCGTCACCCGAGTATCAGGGAACGCCCTGGCTATCTGTGCCAGTGTCGGCATCTTCCTCACTCAATGTGCCTTGTTCGCGCAGCGGCATAAAATTGACCTGCACGAACTCTCCCTTGTCGACCGGCTCGTCCGGCTGCGGGATTTGCTCGGCCGCGATCCCCGTTCCCATGAACAGCGGTCTCAAGCCCTGCGACGAGAGGATTTCCATGGCATCAATCATGCTCATCCCCACCAGGTGCGGCGTCCTGACCTGTCCCGGACCGAGCTCGAGCATATCCGCAAAAACACTGGACGGTCCCGTCTCGTTATCACGCGATTCTTTCGCGGGATCCTGTCGCTCCCGCTCTTCCCTGGCCGCCCGGGCGTTCTTTTTCTTCCCGGAGGCCCCGGATCTTTCCGAAAAGCGCGGCGAAACTCCCAGGTACCGCAGAGATTGATCCGCTATTCGCTTGAAGACCGGCCCCGCCACTGTCCCCCCGTAGTGGTTGATGAGCGGCTCATCGATCACTATTGATATTGCCAGCCTCGGTCGGTCTGCCGGCACGAATCCGAAGAAGGAAGCAATCCACTTGTCCTTGGCGTAGCCCTTCGAACCCTCGGATTTTTGAGCCGTACCCGTCTTGCCCGCCACCAGGTAGCCGTTGAGGGCTGCCTGCGTGCCGGTGCCACCCTCCTCCGTGACCGCCGTCATCATGTCGGCGACCATCCGCGCCGTGTAGCGACTGATCACTCGCCTTCTCACCTGGGGCGCAAAACTTCGCTCGGTCTCACCACTCTGACCGATGACCCGCCTGACAATGAGCGGCTTCATTAGCTTCCCGCCGTTGGCGATGGCGCTCAACGCAGTGACCATCTGTATCCCGGTCACGCCAATGCCCTGGCCGAAGGAGGTGGTGGCCGTGTCGATGTCGTACCATTTCTTGTGGTGATTGAGGGTCCCACGCATCTCGAACGGAAGCTGTATATGCGTCCTCTCGCCAAACCCGAACCTGCGAATGTAGTGGTACAGGCGCTTCTTGCTGAGTCCCGCAGCGATCTTGGCAAAACAGATATTGCTCGATCGCTTGAGGCAATCGGTGGGATTGAGCCAGCCGTCGCGATGATCATCGTGGATCACCACGTCGAATATTTCCATGCGCCCTCTCTCGCAAAACGTCTTCTGGTTTGGTCGCAGCTTCCCGGCGTTGAGCGCCGCTGCCAGGGTGAAAACCTTGAAGGTGGATCCCGGTTCGAAGACATCGAGCACGGCGCGGTTTCGGCGATTTTCGGCCGTCGACTTGTTGAGTCTGTTGGGATTGAAAGTGGGATAGTTTGCCAGGGCCAGGATCTCGCCGGTGGATGGATCCATCATGATAATGTGGCCGGCCTTGGCCTCGAAGACACGTATCGCGTTCAAGAGTTCCTGTTCCACGATGTACTGCAACGTCCTGTCGATGGTGAGTTCCACACTTCGGCCGACGATTCCGTCAGATCCGAATACACTATCCGAGAACACCATCCTCCCACGAGCATCACTCAGGCCGGTTGCCGCTTCCGTGTTGCCCTGCAGCACCCCGTCGAACTTCAGCTCCACCCCCTCGAGCCCTTTGGAGTCAATACCTGCGAATCCGACTATGTGGGAGCCGAGGCTTCGATTCGGATAGAAACGCTTGCTCTCGTCCACGAGAGAAACGCCGGGGAAACCGAGCTTCTCGACCGCTTGCGCAACCGGTGGCGATACCCGACGCTTCAGCCAGACAAAATGACGATCGGATCCGAGCCTGGACTCCATCTTCTGCGCGTCCTTGCCCAGCAACGGCGCCAGAGTCGCCGCGACTATCTGCGGGTTGTTGATCTTCCGGGGATCCGCGTACACGGACTTGACCTCGATCTCGACCGCCAGCTCTTCCCCGTGCCGGTCCGTGATCATGCCCCGATGGGCAGAGATCTTGATCCTGCGGGTGTACTGCTCTGCGGCCAGATTGGTAAGTTCCTGCGCTCGGGTCACGCCGAGCTGCCACGCCCCGTGGGCGACAGCGGCAGCTCCCGCCATCATCACAATCACGAGGAGCATGATCCGCACCCGGATCCACTGATCCCTTCCCGAGGGTAGGGAAACCACGGCTACAGAGCTCCTCCGGAAACCGAAACCACTTTACGCTTGCGATCGATCGGCACGATCCGGCTATGATCCGGCACTTCCATACCGAGCTTCTCCCGGGCATCGACCTCCACACGCTCCGGGGCCTTCAGGGATGCCAATTCCAGGCGCAGCTCTCGGCGCTCCAGCAACAACCTCGTCTTGGCAGAACGCGCCTTGCTGGTCTCGTAACCCAGCCGGACACCTTCGAAGCGAACGCTCAGATGAAAGATGAACGCTCCGCAGACAATCGCAATCACCACGGTCATCATGAGAACGTAAAGAATGCTCATACCAGGCGAATCGACCTTTCGAACCCCGTCCCGAGATACGAACGACTGGCCAGCGTTCCGCGCAGGGCGCGCAGGTTTTCGCATGAGCCCGGACAGTATACCGGTGCCCTTCGCACCCGGATGCGCATAAGGCCCCTGGCGCCTGCGACCGCTCACCGTACCCTCCGCACGGCCCGAGCTTTTGCGCTGCGCGCTCTCTGGTTTTCTTTTACCTTCGCCGCGCTGATGCGCACCGATCTGCGCGTGACATACTCGACCAGAGGCGCGGGGCAGTTGCACACGGGCATCCCGGGAGGACACTCGCAGGGATCGGCAAGTTGGGCGAATCGACGTTTTACCATTCTGTCTTCCAGCGAATGAAACGTTATGATCACAACAGTGCCTCCCACCGCCAGGGGCTCCGGCAGGAGATCGAGCAACGTCTCCAGCTCACCGAGCTCATCGTTGACCGCTATCCTTATCGCCTGAAACGTGCGGGTCGCGGGATCAATGCCGCCCTTTTTGCTCCGACCAACAACTCTTCTCACGGCCACTGCCAGATCGGCGGTGGTGGCCAGGTTCCCGTCGGCCTCCATACGCTTGATAGATCTGGCAACTTTCCTGGACAACCGCTCTCCGCCAAACTTGTAAATGGTGTCCGCCAGATCGTCCTCACTCGTCCTGTTGAGCAAACCGGCCGCAGTCTCTCCCGCAGACGCGTCCATTCGCATGTCGAGCGGCCCCGCCCGCATGAAGGAAAATCCCCTGCTCGCAAGATCCACCTGATGAGAAGAGATCCCGAGATCCAGCAGGAGCCCGTCAAGCCTGGAGATACCCACGTTCGAAAGGAGCTCGTCAATCTGAGAGAAACGACCGTGATGAATCGATACCCGATCCCCGAAGCGTGCGAGTCTACTTCGAGCTGCGGCGACCGCATCCATATCCCTGTCGATTCCCACGACACGACCGTCCGGAGAGGTCATTTCCAGAAGAGTCTCCGCATGGCCGCCGCCACCCACCGTCGCATCGCAGTACACGCCTCCAGGCACAGGCGAGAGCAGTTCCATCACCTCTTGCAAAAGTACCGGCTTGTGTTCGAAATGAACGTTCATCGCAAAAACACCTACTAGAGGTCAAACCCCGCAAGCTCGCGGCGCACATCCTGAATTCGGCTACTTGCCTCGTCTTGCGCTGCCTGCCAGCGCCTTGGCTCCCATATCTCCATTATCCTGTTCATCCCGAGCCACACGACCTCCTTGACGATCTCGGCGCGCGCCCTGTGAAATTGCGGGATGAGTATGCGACCGTGGCTATCGATCTGACATTCCACAGCGTCGGCCACGTAAAGTCTCTTGAGCATGGTGACACTCGGATCGAAGATAGGTTTTTGGGCGAGTTTTTGCTCGAACTCCCGCCAGGCGGTATACGGAAACACATCGAGATGCGGATACTCGGCATCGAGGGCAAAGGTCAGAACGACGCGATCATCGTGGAGGCCGGCGATATTCTCGCGAAAACGCGATGGCAAGCTCGCCCTCCCCTTCAGGTCTACCGCATGATCATATCGTCCCTTGAACATGTACCTATCCCACTTTTTCCCACTTCTGATTATTTCCAAATAGACATATGTCATTGAAATTGTCAATTTTTTTTGTATCTTCCACATGTTACAGCACAACGGCATATTATTGCGGCATTATCTTTTTCTTAAATTCTTTGTTTAATATTGACATGTTATAGCAGTGGGAAAAGATGGGCAGGTATCTCGCAAATTGAAATTTGACGGGTTGCCAGTAGAAATATTGTTTAGGTTCGGGTGTGTGCTACACTTCTCCTTTCGGAGGTATATAGATGGCTGACAATCAAGGTTCGCAAGGAAGCAAAGGTATAGTTCTCCTACTCGCAGGTGGTGTCATTATACTGATAATCGCCGGCGTGGTTTTCTTCATGCAACGCTCCGCTCCGACCGGGCGTAAAGATGCGCCTCCGGTGATTGATGAGCCGATCGAAATGCCGGCCCCGCTCGTAATTTCGGACAATATGAATCCAATAGAACAGAAGCCACAGGACGCCGGATCGACAGTGGCTATCGAGGTTCCACAACCCCCAAAGGGAAATCGCCCCAGGGGTCAAGCATCGGAACCAATGGGCAAGATCGACGCGCGCCAGGTCAAGGTATTCATCAACTCGCGATTCAGCCAGGTGAGAGCATGTTACGAACGGCGTCTCAAACTGAACCCCATGCTGGAAGGTACTCTCGATCTTCGCATCGCCATCTCCCCGAAGGGCAAGGTGACGGGCATCGGCGTGAACAAAGATACGGTCGGCGATTCGACCATGACCGGCTGCGTAAAGAGCACTATAAGAAAATGGAAGTTCCCCGCACCCGAAGGAGGTCGCGCCGTTTTCGACAAGCCATTCAAGTTCAAAAAGAAGCTCTAATTTCCCCCCATCTCTCCCTCATTCTCGTGCACTGCTCTTCGGTGATCCGCGCAGGTCCCCCCACTGCGGAACTGGCGCGCGAGTGCATGAGCAACCACGTCCTTCGGTCGCCCCTTGAATCAGGGTGCGAAAGATCCCCGAGCAACAAGTGCCCGAGTTCGTGAGCAAACGTATACGCTGTTCGCGCACGCCCCAGGGCGCGCCAATCGAGGATGGCGGCGTCCCCGAGAGTCCCGGCGGACGAAGCGATGAACGACTCTCCCTGCTTGTGTGATCCTGCGAACCGATTGACTATAAAGATCTCCACGGTTCCAGGCTCCTTGCTGGACAACGCCCTCAGAAGCGTTCGCTCCTCGAGGGTGCCAATGTTAATCTCGTTCACCCCGTATGACTCGAGCCCGTCGTCCAGCCGAACCATCCCAATGTCAATGGATTGCATCGAATCCGTTGTTAGCGGTTCGTGTGGCCACCGTTCGATCTCGGCCAGCGTCCCATCTACGCGCCGCACCAGCAGATCCGCTCGCGCAAACGCGTCGGAGGGGCCCCTGATTCCGACGGTCAGATCGGGTTTGAATCCGGCATCCTCGATGTATCGAAAGAGAACCCGGGCCGTCTGCTCGGGAGTCAAGTCGCCGGCGATATTCCAGGGGCCCAGCTTTTCCCCATCGAGCATCAACCTCACCTCGCCCCCGGAAGATGGCAACCCGTACTTTTCTCCCACCGAGAGCAGGCAAGGACCCGGCGGATCGGCGATCACAATATCCACCTCATCCGGCCCCCCCACCCGAATGTGACACTGGGACATCACCTGATTCACCACCTCGACCTGATGTCGAATCACCTCCCAGACACCGGCTTCATCACCACCGACGATGGGCGCCCGTCCGGGTGAGCCACGAAGGACGATTACTCTCATGCGAACGACAATGATCGAAGGCACCCCGTCGTCCTCCCCCACGGCAACGGAACCCCATCCTCCGACCAATACGATCAGCGCGACAGCCCAAACTACTGGTTCTCTCAATTTCAATTTCTACGATATGATGCCGTCTTTGAGCAGTCGGCTGAGTATCCTGCAGGTCTCGAATCGGGGAAACCCGGAAATATCTATGATGTCCTCGAACGAGATCGTCCCGTCGATCCGAGACAGTATGAACCCGGCGGCGGAATCCAGGTTTCGCCAGATTATCTCGCGATCGGAAACCACCGCCCTCGGAACCCGATCGAAGGAACCGATCGTGGACTCGTACATCTTGATGAGCACGTCGCGGAAATTCATCCTGCTCCGTAAAACGTTTACGTCGTCGGGAAATTCAACGAGGATACGCTCCGCCAGATCGAGGGCGCCGGAATAGTCCCCCGCCTCGTAGCATTCGCGCATCTCCCGCCGCAGATCTCTGGGGGGATATGTATCAGTATCGAGGGCCGGCCTTTCCTCCGTCACCGGTTCATCTACTATGGCCTCCGGCCGACCGGACATGATTGGTTCGCCAGCCTCCGGGATAACGGATATCCGCGCCGATCCCACATTGGAGATCCGCTCCCGCATCGGGATTGCCTCCGCCGGGTCGGAGTCATGGGCCAAAGCGTCCGAGAGCCCCACCTTGGTCTCCTTGGCGCTGGAAACATCGATGTACGGTTGAGGGGGCCCGCTTTGCGCCGCCGCCGGCTGCCTGGAATCACTGACAAGTTCGTGATCCTTGCGTTTCATCTTGTGTCTGGGAGGAGCAACCGTGGTCGGGATGGCGTCGGATCCCGAACTCTTCACGGTGATGGTAGATCCAGCCACCGAGCTCTCGTGGATACTCCAGCCTTCTTCAATATCTTCGAGAAGTCCAGCCTCGTCGAGCACCTTGGCCCACTTGTTGTTCTTCTTCTCTTCGCTCATCGTTCCACCGATATGAAGAGGTACTGATCAACTCCGCGCCAGTACTCCCTTGAACATTTTCTGGGTTCGTTTCAGGATCTCGATAGATTCCAGCACCATCTGCAGGTCTCTGGCCTCGATGGCCTTATGGGAACGTTCGATCAGATCCTTGGCCTTTGCCAGCGCCTCCTGCCCAAACTCGGAGCCCGTCACCATTTCCTCCACCTTGGAGAACATCCTGTCCAGCTCACGGATGATCTTCTCGGCATCCTGCCTCGCAGTATCGAATTCTTCCGTGGAACGACGGTCGACAAGGTAGTCCTTGCTATCCTCCACCATGTCCTTGATCTCGTCCGGAGTCAGGCCTGAAGAAGCGGTCACATTGATGGATTGTTTGAGCCCGGTCTCGAGGTCCTTGGCAGATACGCTCACGATCCCGTCGGCGTTTATTTCAAACGTCACCTCCACCTCAATCTGACCCTTTGGAGCCTTGCGAAGCCCCGTAAGGACAAACTCGCCGAGAAGCTCGTTCTCCTCCGCACGCTCGCTCTCGCCCTGCAACACAAGGATCTTGACCGCAGTCTGGTTGTCGCGCACCGTGGTGAAGATCTTGGATCTCTCGGTGGGAACCGTGGAGTTCTGCGGGATCAACTCCTCGAAATATCCTCCCACGATCATGATGCCCAGCGTGTGCGGCGTGACGTCGAGGAGAAGCATCTCGCTTCCCTCGTCCACAAGTGCGACAGCCTGAATGGCCGCTCCAAGGGCAACTACTTCATCGGGATGAACACCCTTGCACGGTTCACGGCCGAAAAATTCCGAAACGGCTTTTTGCACGGCGGGCACTCTTGTCATGCCGCCGACCAGGATGACGTCCTCTATCTCGCCCTTGTCGAGCCCGGACTCCCTCAGAGTGGCGGCGCAGATATCGACGGTGCGTGAAATGAGATCCACGCACAGCTCCTCGAAAGACTCGCGCCGAAGCGACCGCTGGAGATGAAGCGCCTCATTCTGGCCCACCGAGATGATGAACGGAAGATTGATCTCGACCTCGTTCTGGCCGGACAGCTCGATCTTGGCCTTCTCCGCTGCATCTTTCAGGCGCTGAAGGGCCATCTTGTCCTGCCGAAGATCGACGCCGTGATCATCCATGAAGCCCTGAACCAGCCAGTCCATGATCCGGGTATCGAAATCCTCACCTCCGAGGAAGGTGTCCCCTGCGGTGGAGATGACCTTGAACACTTCGTTGGAACCGATCTCCAATATGGAAATATCAAACGTTCCTCCGCCCAGGTCGTAAATGGCCACCAGCCGATCGATCTTCTTGCCGAAGCCATATGCCAGCGCCGCGGCGGTCGGCTCGTTGATGATGCGAATAACCTCGAGCCCGGCGATGAGTCCTGCATCACGCGTCGCCTGACGCTGGTTGTCGTTGAAATAAGCCGGAACCGTAACCACGGCCTTCTCTGCCAACTCGCCGAGATAATCCTCTGCAACTATCTTCATCTCCTGAAGGATCATCGCGGAGATCTCGGGAATGGAGTAGAGCTTGCCCCTCAGCTCAATGCGCACGTCGTCGTGGGGCCCCTCCGACACCTTGTAAGGAGCCGATTCCTTGGCTGCCATAACCGGCGGAGACTGCCACTTTCTTCCGATCAGGCGCTTGGATGCGTAGACCGTGTTTTCCGCGTTGGTGATCGCCTGACGTTTTGCGATGTGACCAACGAGCCTCTTCTCGGCCTCTGTTACCGCAATCATTGAGGGCGTCGTCTTGTATCCACCACGATTGGGAACAACCGACGGTGTATCTCCCTCAACCACTGCTACGCAGGAGTTTGTGGTCCCCAGATCGATGCCGATCACTTTTTCCATTCGATTTCCCTCTTCCTGTTTGCGCCGACGTCAGCCCTTACAGGTTTTGTAACGCTTCTTGTAATCTCTGTTGTCCGGTTCCAGCAGCAACGCCTGCTCGAAAGCATCGCAGGCCTTCGCGTTTTCCTTGGCCAACAATAAAAGCTCCCCCAGAGTAGCGAAATATCTACCCTTCTGTCCACCCATGCGGGTCAACTCCCTGCACAGCACCAGAGCTCGCGGAAGTTCGGACCGCAGATCCAGTAGAGTCTGCGAAAGTAGATGACGCGCTTCCAGGTTTTCCGGATCGGACTGGAGGGCCTTGTCGAAATGGCTTTTCGCCTGCCTGAAATCACCGTTCTTGCGCTCGTACCGCCCCTGGCGAAGATAGCCCTTGGCGATGGCTTGTCGTGCTCCGACCTTGGCCTGCTCCAGCAGATCCGCCGCCTCTGCGTTTCGTCCATCCAGCGCCAGGATCTCTCCAAAAATAGTGACGGCATCCGTAAACTCTCGTTGCTCCAGGGCAATCCGGGCGTGATTCATCTTGTTTTCAACCATCTTCCTGTCGATAACCGGAGCCCTCTGATCCTTTGGCTTCTCGGATAGCGACCGGTCCAGAGCCCGAGACAGGCGCTCTCGTTTCAACTGATCCCTTCGGGCGTTCAGATCAGGATTGGACCCGCTTCCCTCTTTCTTTTGGGGCGGGTTCGATGTTCTCGCAGGTCTCCTTATGGGCGGTTTGGACGAAACTCTTTCGACAGACGCAGGCACGTTGGTCGGCCTGGAGCGGGGTGGGATTCTCCTGGGCGCAATAGTATTCATCTGGATCGGTCTGGTGGGAGTGCGACTCGAGGACCTGGGTATGGGCCTGGGTTCCGGGCGATCCTTCTCTTTTGGCTCGTCCTTGCCGAGTGCGTCCTTGAGTTGTTTTTCTATTTTCCACAACTTGATCTGATCTGCGATGTACTCGTCGTATTCGGCTCGCTGGTCGCTATTGGACAGGGTGTCGTACGCTCGTGTGATGCGCCCAAAAGCAATCTCCATTTTTCGCTTTTGCTTACCGCTCTTGTCGCCGAAGACCCTGTCGGGA
Organism: Deltaproteobacteria bacterium; assembly: GCA_030591725.1. Lineage (GTDB taxonomy): Bacteria > Myxococcota_A > Polyangia > JAAYKL01 > JAAYKL01 > JAUVAN01. The sequence goes on along the minus strand of JAUVAN010000001.1, from coordinate 37,626 downwards.
TGAAACTTCTTGGACAGCGAAAAGTAGGACGATCGCATCTCTTTTCGGTTCGCATCCGGCGCGACACTCAGGATGTCGTAGAAAGTCATCCCGTCGATGCGCGCGAGAAGGGCGTCAACCTCGGACATCTTATTATGTTGTTCCGCGTCTTGCCGGTCTTCGCCAAAACCGGGAACTTTGACCAGATCTTTGCTCACGAGATTGGCGACTATTTTCTGCGCCAACTCGTCACCCATTCCACACATTTCACCCAATTCTGAGATGGTTGCCTTGCCATCAGTCATGGACAATACAAGCGAGGCCATCACGTCCAACGAGCCGGAATCACCGGTTTCTGTAACCCGGGGAACCAGGCGACATTCCGGCAACTTCATACGAACCTCGTCATATGGACGCGCCTATCACTGAAATTCATCTTGAAATACCAATACCCCATGCTTGTCTTTCGAAAACACTATTCTAGGCTGAAAAAAAGCATAGGCAAGAGAAACATTTGTGCCAATTGCCCCATTTAAAATCAGAGAATGAACCTCGTCAGATCCTCGCTCTCCAGAGTACCGGACAACGATTCCTGAACCTTTCCGGCATCGATTTCAACCGTTTGTCCACCCATCTCGGGGGCATTGAACGAAATTTCCTCGAGGAGTTTTTCCAGGACCGTGTACAGCCGCCGGGCGCCGATGTTTTCCATGGTGTCGTTGACCCGGGCCGCTATCTGGGCAACCTCGTTGATACCGTCCTTCCCGAACTTCAGCGAAAGGCCCTCGGTTTCCATCAGCGCCACGTACTGCTTGATCAGCGCGTTCTTCGGCTCGGTGAGAATTCGTACAAATTCGTCGGCGCCCAGGGAGTCGAGCTCCACACGAATGGGAAACCTGCCCTGCAGTTCGGGCACCATGTCGGACGGTTTGCTCACATGAAACGCTCCCGCCGCGATGAACAACACGTGATCGGTCTTGACCGGACCGTACTTCGTGTTGATCGTGGAACCCTCCACCATGGGCAGGAGATCTCTTTGCACGCCTTCCCGTGAGACGTCCGGTCCATGACCTTCCGAACTGCGGCTACGCCCGACGATCTTGTCTATCTCGTCGATGAACACTATTCCGGTTTGCTCGGCGCGGGTACGGCCCTCCTGCTGGACCGCGTCCATGTCGATCAGCTTCTCGGCCTCCTGGCCGGTGAACAGCTCCAGCGCCTCGGGAACCTTGACCTTGCGCCTCTTCTTCCGATCCTTGAACCCGGGGAGGTTCTGGAACATGTCCTTGAGGTTGATGTCCTCGAGCCCGGCCGCGCTGAACACCTCGACCATCGGCATGTTCGTGTCCGCTACTTCCATCTCAATGTATCGCTTATCGAACTCTCCGGCCCGCAACCTGGGCCGCAGCTCCTCGACTGTAACGACCTTCTCGGCCTGGTCCGGCATCTCGTACGACGGCCCTGTGACAGCTGGCTTCTCCTCCCTCGCGATTATCTCCAGCACTCTGTCCTCGGCCATGTCCTTCGCCTTGGTCCTTATTCGCTCCTCCTCCTCGCGCCGCACGAGCGACACGGATGCCTCGACGAGGTCCCTCACGATGGAATCCACATCCCGCCCCACGTAGCCGACCTCGGTGAACTTGGAAGCCTCCACCTTGACGAATGGCGCCTGGGCGAGCTTGGCCAGCCGACGGGCGATCTCGGTCTTTCCGACGCCGGTGGGCCCGATCATGATGATGTTCTTGGGCGAGATCTCCTCGCGAAGATCCCCCGCCACCTGCTGTCGCCTCCAGCGATTCCGCAAGGCAATGGCCACCGCGCGCTTGGCCTTGTTCTGCCCGATAATGTAGCGGTCGAGCTCGGAAACGATCTCTCTAGGTGTAAAGGTCGCCGCCACCGGCAGTTTTTCTGGATCAGTCATAAATCCTCCGAATTACCGGGCTCATATTGTTTCCAGCATGATCTCGCCGCCCGAGTAGATGCAGATCGACTGTGCGATCTTCAACGATTCCAATGCGATCTCGTCGGCCGCGAGATCGGTGTTGTTCAGGAGCGCCATGGCCGCCGCCTGGGCGAAGGTGCCGCCCGACCCGATGGCCAGCACCCCCTCGTCCGGCTCGATGATGTCCCCTGTGCCCGAGATCAACAACGAGCTCTTCGCATCCACGGCGATGAGCAACGCCTCCAGACGCCGAAGCATGCGATCGGTTCGCCAGTCCTTGGCCAGCTCCACCGAGGCGCGCAACAGGTTGTTGTTGTACTCCTCCAGCTTCTGCTCGAGGCGCCCGAAAAGGGTAAACGCGTCCGCCGTTGCGCCGGCAAAACCGGCGATGACATTGCCGCCGGCCAGCCTCCTGACCTTGCGGGCCGACATTTTCATCACCGTCTGGCCCATCGTAACCTGGCCATCCCCCGCCAGGGCCACCTTGCCGTCCTTCCGCACAGCGATGATCGTGGTGGACCTGATTTTCTGGTTGTTCTCGTTCATTTTTTCTCTCTCAGGCGGGTTTTTTCCGCGCCCTCTTTTTCTCGTTTTTTCCCATCTGTTTGCCGGGCCTTGGGATGAGCCTTGTCGTACACCTCCATGAGGCCGTCGATGCTCACATGAGTATATCGCTGTGTGGTGGAGAGGCTCGCATGACCGAGTAATTCCTGGATGACGCGAAGATCGGCGCCCCCATCGAGCATGTGCGTCGCGCACGAGTGACGAAGCGAGTGGGGATGCACGGCCTCCCTGGTTGCCAACTGGATCCCCCGCCGAGCGACCATACGCTGAACCGATCGAACAGACAATCTCCCGCCGCTTCTGTTGAGGAAGAGCGCCTCGGGGTGAGCCACCTTGTTCTTCACTACCACCACCGCCTCTCTTTGCCGAAGATGGCTATCGAGCGCCTCCACGGCTTTTCTCCCCAGGGGAACGAGCCTCTCCTTGCCGCCCTTCCCCTTCACCCGAACGCTTTTAGAGTCCAGGTTGATCGAGTCCAGATCCAGCGCACAGAGCTCGCTCACGCGCAATCCGCTCCCGTAGAGCACCTCGACCATCGCCCTGTCCCGCACCCCTGCGGGGCTGTCTTCCCAGTCAACGTCCGCGAGGCGCGACGCCTCGTCCACCGAAACGAAACCCGGCATCTTTCTCTTGACCCTTGGTGTGCGGACCGCCGCGGCCGGGCTGCTGTCGATCAGTCCCGTTTTTTTCAAATACGAAAAGAACCCTCGAAGCGCCGCCAGTTTTGCGGCCATGCTCGCAGGTCTGTTTCTCCCATACAGGCCGGCAAGGTATGCACGAATATGGGTCGAGTCAATCCCGGCGAGGTCGTCAGGCAGGTCTTTCTCGTTGAGAAAACGACTGAACTCCCGAAGCGCGCTACCGTAGGCCTCCACCGTCCGGTGAGAGAATCGCCGTTCGTGCTCGATATACGTGAGGTAGAGAGCTGTCGCCTGGTCCATGATTTGCGTCACGATAAATTGTATATGAACCCAATGTCGGAAACGATCAAGAATGCGCCATCCAGGTTCAGAGTACAGGCGCCTCATTTTCAGAACCAAGTACGGTGAACTGATGATATGATCGTCTCAGCAGATGGATGTGAGTTAAAATGATGGCTATTAAATTCCTTTTACCGAGTCTGGTGCTAGCCGTAGCAGCCGCCGGCTGCTCGAAAAGCTCATCCGGTGACCCTGGCGGTGGAACCACCGACACTGACACCGACACTGATACCGATACCGACACTGACACTGACACCGATACCGATACAGACACCGGTACCGATACCGATACAGACACCGATACAGATACCGATACGGATACCGACACCGGCACAGACACTGATTGTCCTCTAGGAGAGTACACCGGCGATTTCACTATAGACACGCAATCGGACGTCGCAACCCTCGCGGGACACACCTCGATCTCGGGCAGCTTGTTTATCCATTTCTGCGATTCATGCACCGACTTGAGCGATCTGGATTGCCTCACCACGGTGGGTGAGGATTTAGTTATCGGACACAACGAAGTCATCAGCAATCTAGACGGACTGAGCGGGATCTCCTCGGTGGGTGGGGGCTTGGTTGTTATAGACAACGACGTCCTCAGCAACCTAGATGGGCTGAGCGGGATCACTTCAGTGGGTGAACACCTGTACATCGGGTACAACCCCGTCATCACCAACCTGGACTGGCTGAGCGGTATCACCGGCTCGTTGGGCGGATATTTGTTCATGTGCGGCAACCCCATCCTCAACAACCTGGATGGCCTGAGCGCTCTTACCTCGATAACCGGAAACTTGATAATCGTTGAGAACGATGTCCTCAATGACTTGACCAGTCTATGCGGCATCACCTCGGTGGGTGGAGAATTGCATATCGAAAACAACAACGCCCTCACTGACTTGACAGGCCTGAACGGCATCTCTTCGGTGGGTGAGGATTTAGTTATCGGCCTCAACGAAGTCCTCACCAGCCTTAACGGGCTGGGTGCCCTCACCGCAGTGGGCGGGGGAGTGTTCATCCACGAAAACGTTACCCTCACCAACCTAGACAGCATTGACGTACTCACTTCGGTGGGTTTGACATTGTACATCTATGGGAACACCACCTTGCCCGACTGCGAGGCGTGCGATCTTCTGGACCAGCTCACCAGCGGACCCACATTTACAAGTGTCTTTAGTAACCTAAATGATTCTTGTACGCCGGTTCCGGCCAGCTGCCCGTAGATTGTCTTCGTTCGAGGCACCGAACGTATTCGGTCGGTTTCATGTCAGCCGGGCTTGGATCCAATCCGGATTCCGCCGGCAATCCAGTACGGCATAAACCCGAGCTGTTTCGTTCTCCACACGATAGTATACGGCGAAGGGAAATCGTTTAGAAAGAAGCCGGTGGCAACCGAAGTATACGGCGTGAATACCGGCATAGAGCTGTAACGAGTCGATGTCGGAAAAAAGTGAATCGAGGAAGTAATCGCCAAGATCTTCGGATTGGCTTTCGTAGAACCGAAAGCCGTCAACGAGGTCCTGGCGGGCCTCATCGAGGATCTGAACCTTCATTTGGCCGAATCTCTGATTTTCTGTTTCGCTTGCGTCCAGTCGGTAAATTGAGACGAGCCGTCTGCAACCCGATTCTCTCGAGCGTGGAGAACATCGGCGTGCCAGGCCGGGGACGGAATGCTTTCGGCCGTACGGCAGAGATCCTCCCAGATCTGTTCGAGCGCGCGTAGCTTGTCCGCTGTCGTCATATTCTCGAGCGGCAAAGGCAACTCCATGGTGTTTCTCCTTCCCAGGGTTCTTTTTTGACTATACCACAGTCTCGACAGAAGGAGCGGACGCCATCCAGGTTTTCAGGTTCTCCAGGGCCGTGTTTGCCGCGCTGAGGCGGTGGTCTCTCTTCTTGACTCCCCGTTTTTTTCTCGGATGGTCGATCATTGCCCACACGACGTTGGAGGGCTGGTAATTCCCGGCGGTCTTCCGGGTGTGACGGATCAACCCGCCGATGGCGGTAGTGGGCGGGGGCATAGCCTGGTCCAGGCCCCGCAACTCGGCAGACATGGACATCCCCACGAACAGGCCCGAAGCGATGGACTCAACGTACCCTTCCACCCCGGTGATCTGCCCGGCCAGGGAAACATGGGGCGTGCGGACAATGCGCATCCGATCGTCGAGCACCCTCGGCGCGTCCACGAAAGTATTCCTGTGCACCGCGCCGTACCTCTCGAAGACCGCGTTTTCCAGGCCCGGGATCATCTTGAGGACCCTCCCCTGCTCGCCCCGCGTGAGCCGGGTCTGGAAACCCACCAGATTGTATGACGTGCAGGCCGCGTCCTCCGGGCGAAGCTGGACAACCGCAAAGGGCCGGTTGCCGAAACGCGGATCGATGAGACCGACGGGCTTCATGGGACCGTGGGCCGGGGTCAGGGGTCCCCGCGCCGCCATCTCCTCGATGGGAAGACACCCTTCGAAGAACGGCGCGGTCTCGAACTCGTGCAGGGGCGTCTTGTCTGCCCCGACCAACTCCCGCACGAACTCCATGTAACTCTTCTCGTCGAACGGACAATTCAGATACGCAGCGCCGTCGCCGGTTTCCTCGTATCGATCGGCCCTGAACACCACCGTACGATCGATGCTCTCCGCCGAGATCAACGGCGCGATGGCATCGTGATAGTTGAGGACGGCGCCGTGTTCACGCAAGGATTGAAGGAGCGCGCCATCCGTCAGGGGCCCGGTGGCAACGACCACCCTCTCATCGGCCGGAAGCACATCGAGGCGTTTTCTTTCAACTGAGATCAGGGGATGGGTATTCACCGCCTCATCCACCGCCCCGGAAAACCTATCCCGATCCACGGCCAGAGCCCCTCCGGCGGGAATCGCGGTCTCGTCGGCGCAGCGCATGAGCAGCGATCCGAGACAGCGCAACTCCTCCTTGAGAAGGCCAACGGCCCCGGACAGGGAGGCGCCCCTCAGGGAATTGGAGCACACGAGCTCCGCCATATTGTCACCAGAATGCGCGGGTGATCGATCCCGCGGCTTCATCTCCAGAAGTGTTACCTGGATATCACGCTGCGCGAGCTGCCATGCCGCCTCGCAGCCCGCGAGTCCCCCTCCCACGACTGTGACGCTCGGCGTTCGGCGCATCAATCAAGCTCAAGACGGGGTTTCAGTCTTCTTGAATCCACAACCCTCTGCTATGCACTTGAGCTCCCTCGCGCCCTTCGCGCGGGCGGACACTACCAGGAACCCGGCTCCGCAGTTTGGACACTTCTCCTTGGCGGGAGTGCCCCACACCACAAAATCGCAGGCGGTCTTCTTGTACTCGCTGCACCCGTAGAAAACCCGTCCCTTGCGTGTGCGTCGCTCCACGAGCTCGCCCTTGCAATTCTCCTTGGGGCAATCTATCCCCGTGGGCATGGACCGGGTGGCTTTACAATCCGGATACCCCGAACAGGCGAGAAAATCACCGAAGCGCCCGCGCTTGCGCACCATCTGCTTGCCGCACTCGTCGCACTTGATGTCCACCGGCGCCGCTTGCACTGCACCCTTGGCGGACTCGAGTTCCCTGGTATTGCGACAATCGGGATAGCCCGAACAGGCGAGGAAACGCCCGTTGCGTCCCCACTTGATCACCATGGGCTTGCCGCAGCTATCGCACTTCTCGTCGGATTTCTCAGTCAGGTCGCGCACGCCCTTCATCTCACGAAGCGCCTTTTGCACTTCGATCTTGAAGGGTTCGTAGAAATCCCTGAGCAGCTCGACCCAGTCCTGGGTTCCGTCTTCGATCCTGTCCAGCGACTCCTCCATGGACGCGGTGAAGTCGATGTCGAGGATTCGCGGGAAATGGAGCACGAGACGCTCCGTCACTATCTCGCCCAGCTCGGACGGGGCGAGCTTGCCCTCCTCTTTTTTTACGTACTTTCTGTCCTGGATGGTCGTGAGGATGGTTGCGTAGGTGGATGGACGACCGATTCCACGCTCCTCGAGATCTCTGATGAGCGTACCCTCGGTAAAACGAGCAGGCGGCTGCGTGAACTTCTGCTGCGCCGTGACTCCCTCACCGGTCATCTTGAGAATATCGCCCTCGTTGAGCTGCGGGAGCACCGTCAGATCGTCATCTGCGTCACCGGATCCGTTCTTTCCGTTGGCGGGAGCGGAATCTTCCATCACCTCGAGCCAACCCTTGAACTTGAGCACCGAGCCCGACGCCCTGAGGCTGTGATCGCCCGCGTTGATCTGCACGGATGTCCTGTCGTAAACGGCTGGCTTCATCTGGCTGGCCGTAAAACGTTCCCAAACTACACGATAGAGCTTGCGCTGATCCGAGGTCAGGTACTTGCCCACCTCTTTCGGCAGAAATCGTATCGATGTGGGGCGGATAGCCTCATGGGCATCCTGGGCGCTCTTCCTGCTCTTGTACACATTCGGCTTGGCCGGAACCGCCTTGGCGCCGAACCTCTCACCGATGAACTCCCTCGCCTCCGCGACCGAGTCATCGGACAACCGCACCGAATCGGTCCTCATGTACGTGATGAGACCCACACTGCCCTCGGAGCCCAGATCCACTCCCTCGTAGAGCTGTTGCGCCACCACCATGGTGCGCTTTGCGGTGAAACGGAATCTCCTGGCCATCTCCTGCTGCAGACGACTGGTGATGAACGGCGGAAGCGCGGCCCTGCGCCTCTCCTTGCGATCGATCTTTGCAACCGTGAACGTGGCCTCGCGAAGATCGTTCGTGATCCCGGTAGCCGTCTTCTCGTCCCCGACCGCGACCTTCTTGCCGTGAGCGCCGTAATACGCGGCGTTGAACACCGGCGGCTCGGCGCCCTCGACCTGAACCCCGATCTTCCAGTACTCCCGGGGCTTGAAAGCATTGATCTCGGCTTCCCTGTCCACGACCAGCCTCAGGGCAACAGACTGAACACGTCCCGCCGAGAGCCCCCTCCTGACCTTCTTCCAGAGAATCGGAGAGATCTCGTAGCCCACCAATCTGTCCAGAATTCTTCGGGCCTGCTGCGACTCGAACCGTCTGCTGTTGATCGGCAGGGGGTTTTCCAGACCCTCGGTGATTCCCTTCTTGGTTATCTCGTTGAACAGGATGCGGCGTATGCGATCCTTGTCGATACCCAGTTCCTCGGCGATGTGCCACGCGATGGCCTCTCCCTCGCGATCCGGATCGAGCGCCAGATAGATATCCTGCGCCTGCTGCGCGGACTTGATCAGGTCCCTCAGGACTTTCTTCTTGCCCGGAATGACCTGGTACTCGGGTTTGAAACCATCATCGACGGCCACTCCTATCTTGGACTTCGGCAGATCTTTCACATGACCGAGCGAGGCCTTCACGGAGAACGAATTTCCCAGGTACTTCCTGATGGTGCGCGCCTTGGCAGGTGATTCGACTATAACTAGAGATTTCGGCATGCCTTGTACCACTCCTCCTGACTAACCCGTGCTTCTCACGAAATACTTCCCGCCCCGGTCCTCCACGAATCCCGATAGTTCCAGGCTCATGAGAGAGGCGCCGGTCTCCGACGCGCCCAGCCCGATCGTCGACGCGACATCGTCGATGTGCATGGGTGTTTCACCAAGGACATCGAACACCCGGGCCTCATTCTCACTGATTCCGACCGGAACCGGAGCCGATAACGCAGTCTCCTTACCTCGCGAATTCATTTCGGGCAAGTTAAGTTGTCCGGTACTTGCGGATCCGTCCACGAGCCTCATCACATCGGAGGCATCCTCTATGAGGGCCGCACCGTCGCGGATGAGCCCGTTGGCGCCCCGGCTTTTCGACTCGCTCACTGTCCCTGGAACCGCGCCCACCGGCACCTCGAGGCCACGTGCGATACGGGCGGTGATGAGCGCCCCGGAGCGTGCGGATGCCTGGATCACAACCACCGCGCTGGCCATGGCCGCCACCAACCTGTTTCTCTTTGGAAAAGTCCAGCGGGTAGGCGGGGTGCCGGGCTCGAATTCGGAGATCAGAGCTCCGGATTGCGATATCTCGGAAAACAGTTCCCGGTTGGAGGGCGGGTACATGTGATCGAAGCCCGATCCGATGATCGCCACGGTGGATCCGCCGGCATCCAGCGCTCCACGATGGGCCGCCGTGTCAATCCCGGCAGCGCCCCCTGAGAGCACCGTCAACCCCCTTGCGACCAGGTCTGCTGCCAGATCCGCCGTATATCGAATCATTCCCCGATCGGCGTCCCGGGAACCCACTAACGCCACCATGGGCGCCGAAGGGATCTGCCCGATCACGAACAGACGCTCAGGCGTGTCGCCGAGCATTTCGAGGCGCTCGGGGAATCCGGGATCCCCGCGATCCAGCTCCACCATCTCAACCGGCATTGGAGATCGGGACAAAGTATCGGCCTCCGGTCCTGTTTCATGTTTCTGAAGGACCAGAGTAATAGAGAGGGTACCTACTCACCGTCAAGTTTGTTTTGGAAAAAAAGAAAATCGGACTGCTTATCAGTAGCCCTTCACCATCTCAACCTGAACCCCGACCATCAATTCCTTGACGGTCGCGGTAACGATGCAGGTTGACGTGTTGGGTCTCGCCTCGATAACCCGCATCTCCGAGAGCACCTCGAAAGGATAGCTCTCGTCGTCGTCTTCTTCGTCAAGGCTCTTGCGATAATTGTCGCGCTTCTCCACCACGAAGAACCTGTTGCCTACCTTGACCCCCTGCTCCGAACCCTTATCGACAAAGACGATGTTGTGAGCCGCGGCAATGATGCCCGGATCGAGGAAAGCGATCACGTACCCCTTGAGTTCCTGCTCGTTCACCACCGGAGACACGAGGTCGAATCGCCTGTGAACCGGCCCCACCATGGAGCCCCGCTCTATGGGCCTGAACGACTCGTCGATGATCACTTTTGCGAGATCCTTGTTCCTGTCATACTGGGTGACCCGGACCACTCCGAGTATCTCCACCAGCTTGCCCATCTCCGATCCGGGATCCTCAACGGAATCGACATCCCTGAGCACCTCGAAGATGGAAAACTCGTCACCCGCCCGTATCTCCCTGGCGTCCGGGAACTGGACATATGCCTCGTCGTACTGGGACAGCATCATCATCTCTTTTTTTGATCCGATCAGGGTTCCGGACTGCTTGAGGGTCTCCGTGTCCACAAACCCCCGATTTCTCACCAGGATGGCCCTGGGCCTGGGCTGGGCCACGGCGGCAGCCGGCGCAGACGACATCGAAATTGCGGCGGGAATAGCCCTCGGGGGAACAAGCCAGAGCATATCGCCGGGATAGATCCAGTGGGGGTTGGTGATCTTATTGTTGTACGACCAGATGCGCGGCCACACGTATGGATCGGAAAAAAATCTCGTGCAGATATCCCAGAGGGTGTCGCCTTCCTTGACGTTGTACGTTTCCGTCTGCGAATTCACACTACGACCCGCCACCTTCTCTCCATCCTCGGAGATAACCACGGAAACCCCGTCGCGGGCAGCCTGGGACAGCAACGACGGCCCCCCCTTCTGTGCATGGATGTTCAACCCCGGCTTGATGTCGGATTGGTACTCGTCCTGAGCAGTCGCCGGCACACCGTACGATACGCCTCCAAACAAAATCAACGCGACCCAGATCATTCTTTTCATGCTGATCATGTCTATCACCTTTTCACGGATGTCGGCAGCAAACTCATGGAGGCGCCCTTCTCCTCCCGAATCGCAGCAACACGCAGGCTTGCCTTTCGAGCCGCCTGTGTCCCGGGATGCACTTCGACCACCTTGAAATAATACTCCCGAGCCCTCTGACGATCATGGAGCTTGTCGTAAATGAAGCCGATTCGATACAGCGTGGACGCGGTCTTCTCCGAACGCGGATATCGCCTCAGCAGACGCTCGTACTCTCCTATGGCCTTCAGCATCTTCCCCTGGCCGAAGAAACACTCGCCCTTCCAGTACATGGCGTTGTCCGCGTATTCATTGCCCGGGTATTCCTTGACGAACATGGAAAACATCTCCAGGGCTACTGTGAAGTTCTTGTTGGAGTAGGCGCGATAGGCCTTGTGGAAATCGTCCATCGGCCCGAGAGCAGGGCTTCCCTCGCCGGCGGCATCCACCACTCCGAGATTGTCGCCTCCGACGATGAGAGCAGGAACGACGGGACCGCCGGAAGAATGCGATGATCCGGCGCCGGCCGACGGGCGTCTTTCACCAACGATGGTGAGCACGGGTCGCTTTTTATCGTCGTTTTTCCTGGGGACTTCCTGATCTTTCCAGATAATCTCCTCGGCTACCGGCGGCTCGGATTCGACTTTCGGACTCGTGGTCAGTGTCACGACCCGGAGCCGTTTCTCGTCCTCCTCGGACTGGCACTTCTCGATCTGTTTTTCCAGAAGCAGCACCTTGTCGTCCAGAGCGACGTTCCTCGCGGTCAGATTGAGCTTGCCGGCCCTGGCCATCAACAGCTCTCGATTGAGATCGTCGATGGTTTTTGTCAGGGCTTCCTTGCCGTTCGAACACCCCGAAGACACAACCATGAGCAGACTCACGGCGATGAATGTGAATTGGTGGAAAGGTCCAGAACGTACTTTTATTGCATTCATCCGGTTCACCTCTGGGAACACAAAACAGGTGCTCCAGAATCATTGTAGGTGTTTATACTACACGCGGTCAAAAAAACGACCTGACCCGGAAGACCGACCACTGGGACACATGTTAGAAGGAAGAGGATGTCTACTACCCCAAGATCCATGATCCTGCGATCCGTCAAGGTCGGACGCGAGCACATCGGCTACCTCAAATGGCTATTGGAATCCCACGACGGCATGGCCACACCCACGACGAGAGAGGGCGCGGACGATATTGTCGACCTGATGGTTGCGCCGGACTTCGTGGAGGAGCTGGACGAGCTCCTCGACGCAATCTCCCTTGAAATCGGCCTGACCCGAGTGCCCGTGCCCCCGAAGCCACCGTTGTAGAACAATGGCTGGAACCCTGCTCCATACTACCCTGGCCGACGCCGCCCTGAGCAGGATCGACGATGGGGCCGGGATCCTGAATAGCCGTGACGATTTCCGACTCGGCGCGGTGCTCGTTGATCTTCCGTACTACGACAAACTCTGGCTCACCGGTCTGAAGATGCTGGCGAGACAACCCCTGAACTTCAACCCGTGGGGCACGCTCGTTCACCAGAGATCTCCCAGCGGACTGTGTCTTGCCCTCCTCGACCGGGCAAAAACACCGGAAAGACGCGCCGTGGCATTGGGAGCGTTAACCCACCAGGCGGTAGACCTGATCTTTCACCCGGAGATCGTAAAGCGAGTACTTGCCGACGCCGACGGAACCACCGATCCGGATGCGGTTCACAAACGTATCGAAGATCAAATGGATCTTCATTGCCATTACCATCTGCTCTCTCACAGCGGAATGGGAACCCCGTACTGCCGCCGATCGCTATGGCTGCGCCCGTCTGCAGGGTGGGAGGACATGGTTCGAGACGCCTTCTTTCAAATCCACGGCTCGACGCCTACAGCCTGGAGACTTCGTTCCTGGCTGAGGAACCTCGCGCTCTTCGGAGCAGGCAGTTCCACGGGTCTCGTACCGTGGGTCAAGACGTTGCCCGCTGATGATCCCCGACTGTTGGAGCTTTCAGTGGAGCTGGCGGACCGGGCGATCTTGCTTTGCGTGGAGTATATCCAGGCGGGAATAGCGTACATGAACAATGAGATCGACTCCGAGGTCTTCCTTGAAAGAGTCCCCGACCTCTCCATGATCGACGGAACCCCGGCAAAGCCCGCGGTCAAACGTTTTTGACGATTGTCCGCCGTCGCCGGCGTTCGCCGCATTGGTCGCCTCTTCGCGCTCCTTTTTAGGCCTTTTTTTTCCCTCGAAAACAACTTATTGTCTACAAACTCGATAAACTCTCAGAAACAAGGTTCACAAGCCATGACCAATCCCAGAATCAACATGCTTCTTATTTCGATGCTACTCGCCGCCTCGATCACCTCTTGCGACAAAAGCTCTCCATCTAACATCGACGCGGGAACGGACTCCAACACCGACTCGGACACCGACTCGGATTCCGATTCTGATTCCGACTCGGATTCCGATTCCGACTCGGATTCCGATTCCGACACTGACACAGACGCTGACACCGACACCGACTCCGACCCTGGAACGTCGTGCTCGGCGGAGGTCCTTCAGTTCGCTTACACTTTCGACGGGACCTGTCAGGCGGAGTCCTCCGACTGCCCCGGGGGGACCAAACCCTCCGAGGACTGCACGGTTGACGGCGAAGTCTGTTGCTTCTTCACCGACCAGTGCGAGTCCGTCACCTCCGGAGACGCGGTGTGCAGCGATACCGAGTGCGCCAGCTCCCCCAAGCCCCAGATCGGCTGCCCCGACAACGGCTGGTGCTGCCTGAACGACTAGCCTCTATATGTCAAGTGGAGGGTTTTGACCCCAATTTGTTCCTCTATATGTCAAGTGGAGGGTTTTGACCCCAATTTGTTCTCCATCTCGCGGATCTTTTCGGGATCGAGTTCTGCGAGAGACCGGACCAGGTCGATCGTCCGCGCTCCCAAAAATCGATACAGTTCCCCGGTTTTGGGAAGTGATGAGAGGGCATCGATGTGCCGCTCGACGGTGTCCGTATCACCCCGCCTGACGGGTCCGCTCAGGGAAGCCTCTATTCCCCTTGCCGACGCGGCCTCCACCGCGCTGGATGTCAGATTCGTCAGCAGGCTCTGCGCCACATCGGCGTCCATTCCCTGGGCCTCGAGGATCTTCCTCGCCTCGGCCATAAGCGTCACCACATAGTTGCTGGCAATCACCGTTGCCGCGTGATAACCCGGTCGCGCACCGGCCGGAACTACTACCGATGAACCTCGCAGAAGCTCCGCCAGTTCTTGCGCAGCCGCGACCGCCCGATTGTTTCCGTCGACGGCGAAGTGCGTTCCGAAAGGTATTTCCCGGACGGCGCCTGGGGGAAAGACCAGCGCCGGGTGCAGCGTTCCCGTTCCAGCTACCAGATCATCGAGGGGCGCGAGGGCATCCGCGCCGAACTGCCCCGAACAGTGCAGCCAGACCTGATCTCTCGAACAGATCCCATCCGCCGCCGCCCGCGCGGCCACGTCACCTATCGACCCATCCGGCACGGCGACGATGACAATTCGTGCGTGGGCCGTTATCTCCGGCAGCGCCCCGAAATGGGCCGAGCCACCGATCTGCAAGGCCAACTCTGTGGAGCGATCTTCACGCAGGTCGAACACCCCGGATATGCGGAGGCCGGTCTGTGAAATCGCGCCGGCCAGTGAAGCGCCCACAGCTCCGCAACCGATGATGAAAACTCTGTCGTTCATGTCCCGTACCCATACAGGTGATGCCGTGTGATATACGCCGCAACGGCCTCGGTGATCCACTCCTTCGGGACGCGCCCTTCCGAGACGACCCTTCGAATCTCGCGCGAGCTTACCATGCGCGGCGCCGCCAACGTCTTGTGGGGGATGGGGTCCGCTCCGAGCCGCTCGACGTAAATGGGCGGCGCGAGCCGGGCCACCTCATCGAACCGATACCAGCGATCGCGCTCGTGATAGATGTCGGTCCCCGCAAGCAGGCGCAGATTGCCATCGGAAAACTCATGCCCAAGCGCGTTCAGGAGATCCAGTGTCCTTCCCCCTGTATCCAACCTGCTCTCGATGTCCGACGCCTCCATGTTGTCCTTACCTCCCACGAGCGCCTTGCACATGGCAAACCGATGCTCGAACCCGGCAGGGGTTTTTCCAAGCGCATGCCTCAAACACGGCACGAACATGACCCGGTCGATAAGACCCGACTCCAGGGCGATCGAGGCAAGCTCCAGGTGTCCCATGTGTGGTGGATCGAACGTGCCGCCGAATACTCCGATGCGCATTGGTTGGTCCTGTACCGCTCCTTCTAGATGCCCATCCGCTTGCGCAGCTCCAGATGATCCTTGCTGAAGATGAATGCCATCATGCGACCCACCACCGGCAACTGAGCGAGCGTCGCCGACGGATTACCGGTAATTGCACGAAGCGCCTCGACGGACCCCGTGAGCGAACCGGTGGACAGGAATCCGGCACGGTGGCTCATGGTGACTATATTCTCGCGAACATCGCCCACTTCCACCACCCTGGCGCAGTCGAACGCAAAAGGCTGAACGATCGTCTTGATCTTCGCCGTCAGAACCTTATCGAGGTTCTGCGAAACGCTCACAAGAACGGAGGGGTCCATGCCGGTCGGTGCGAAATCCGGAACGAACAACCTGACCAGGCCGCCGATGGCCTGCTGTAGCTGCTGCTCCGTGAGAATCGTGGCGAGGGAAATTCCCCACCTGATGGACGTCACGGCAAAGGTAGCTGCAAATCTGACAACGTTATCCTCGGTGGACCCGACCACATGTGTCGGCACGACCACCGCGAAGGGAGATCCTGGTATGACACGGATATCGTTGTCGTCGCCCGCATAAACTACGGGTTCGGGTTTGATTCCAAAAGTGGTTGCCAGCTCGGCAATCGCCATGGGCAACGGAAGCTTTCGGTCCACGCGAGCATCGCGACCAAGCCCCAACTGCTTGGCGCTGAACCCGAAGAGTTTTGCCACGGGTTCCTCGACAGCCTGGAGTGTCGCCCTCATCCCGATGGGCACGTGTTTGGGGCAGATGTACCCCTCTACAACCGGGTCGCTTATCCTCGCTCCCAGTTCCCATGTGCTTTCCACGGACGCAGTTTTTGAATGCTCCGTCGGCTCGGCGCCGACTATACGCATGGCTGCCGCCGCCAGCGACGCGACCTCATCCTGCGACTTCAGGGCCAACAAGAAGAGCATGTTGGAATAGAAAACGCCGTTGTCCGGGTTCTTGACAATCGCCGAGGCTTGCGTGGTGAGCGCCTGATCCAGCAGAACGTTCAGGGCCATGGGGTCTTTTTGCCGCGTATACATCCCCGCCAGATATTCCACCGGTCTGATGTCCAACGGATCGATTCGCCGCGCTTCGGAAAGAACCCTCTCCGCGTCCTTGGACCTGTTCAGATTGGTTTCCAGGACGTGCGCCAGATCAACCATCTTGGCTGTCTTGATCTCCGTTTCCGTCGCCAGCATGATGACGCGCTCGAGCGCCTGCGCGGCGCGGCCCCAGTTTCCTATCGACATGTAGAGCACGCCCAATCGCTCCATGGCGAGGAAATGATCGCGGCTCCACCCCAGCACCTTGACAAAGCTCTTCTCCGCAAGGTCCTTTCTCTCGCTCCGATCCATGTACAGCACACCAAGATCGTAGAACACCTCCATCCCCGTCTCCGGATCCTTGACGTTCTTCGCGGCCTCCATCAGGTGGTGTATCGCCTCCTCCCACTCCTCGTCCTGCATTCGCAAGGAAGCCATCCACCTGTGGGTTTCCAGATCCGATGGAAAGAGTTCGAGCGCTTGCGCCAGGCTCGACTTGGCGCCCTCCCTGTCATCGTTGCTCAACCGAGTATTGGCTATATCGATAAGCAGTTGATGCTTCCGCGCCGGGTCGGTCACCCCTTCTACTCTCGCAGAAAGGAACCGGCCCATCATGATCGAATCCCCCACATTTTCGAGGATCGCCTTTCCGCGATCAAATGCTTCCTCGTTGACCGGATCCTTTTGCAACACCTCGAGGCAGAGCCTGGCCGCCCGCTGTGGATCATTCATCTGCTCCTGGGCCAACCGGGCGGCGAAAAGGAGCTTTGCAATCTGGAATTCCTTTACCTTGCTGGTGCCCGCGATCCGGATCAGGGTCTCGATCAATGCCGGATAATCCTGCTCGCGCTCCTGGATCCGCTCTATGCCCAGGAGATCGAGAAGTGAGTCGGGGCTGTTTTCCAGAGCCTGTCTCCGCAACTCCAATGCCGCTTGTGCCTCGCCGCCCTCTTCGAGGAGGTCGGCAAGTCGAGACACGTGCACAACCGATTCACCAAGTTGTCGAACAATGCTCTCGAGGCAAGCACGCTGCTCCCCCTTATCCCCGGTGCGCGCCTCCAGATAGGCCAGATGGAGAACCGAAGTCGGTTGTCGCGATACTGCAATCTTGAGCGGCTCGATGTCGACCATCGACTCCCGCCATGCGACCATTGCCGCACAGGCCGCATCTTCATCGTCGTTCAGGCTGTTCGACAGGGCATGGACGACCCAGGTCAGATCTTGTAACCGCTTTTGCCTTGCGTAATACATGGCGAGTCGACCGAGGGTGGGCCTGTGGCCCGGCAGCTTCTCCTCCAGCGTCATGAGGGACAACATCGCAGCGCCCACATCTTGGCCATAACGCTCATCCACCTGTGCGATCCTGAGGTAGACCCACGCCTCCTCCTGGGGCGACGAGGCATCTCGCAGAAGCGACAACAATCGGCTGGATTCCTCGCTCTTGCGGCCACTCTTCAGTGCCGACTCGGTGAAACCCACCACCGCTACCGGGTCTTCTGGATCTATCTCGATCGCTTTTCCAAACAACCTGGTCGCCGCAACCGCGTCCAGGCCGAACGCCAACGCCCCAAGAGACAGCACTCTTTCCAGTGAGAAATTCTCGAGATCCTGCGGTTGTAGCAAGTCCATGTCTTCCAGGAGATCCGGATGACACGCCGCCAGACGGAGAATCGAGTCACGCAGCTCCTCGTCCCCGGGAGCCACTTTGAGGGCCTTTATAAACGACTCAAGCGCCCGCGACGTCACCCCTGAAGCGAGGTGGTGCACGCCGGACTTGACAAAGCTCACCGCTCGATCCCTCTCGTCAATGGAGGACTCGGCTGCCGCAGCCAGGGCAATAGCTATGCTGGAATGATCACTACCCTCCCGCTCGAGCGCGAACAGCGCCATGAGGCAAGTGGGGCACAATGATAACGCCTCGCGATGAAGCTCGGCTGCCCGGGCCGGGTCGAACTTCTCAAAATGAGTTGCTGCAAAGGACAGCATATCGGCCTTTTCGTCCGGGTTCTTCACGTCACCCGCCTGTGAGAGTGCGAGTGAAGCGAGGCTTTCGGGAGTCCGGTCGTGAAGCCTGACGAGCGAGGCCAGGGGCCTCTTGTGAATCCGGTTCGCCTCGTTTTTGAGGACCTCCAGCGCTTTTACCGGCTCGGTTCCGGCGTCGCGCATGACAGCCGCCCTGGCTACCAGGATATCCCAACGATCCGTCTCCCCCTCCGCCTTGCTTCCAAGGGCTTCAAGCGCGTTGATCACCACGGCGTCCTCACCATGAGTGAGGGCTGCATGGAGACAACCCAGCGGGTCGACCTCCGGATCGGCGAGCAGCGCCGTCGCGTCGTCCTTGTCGACCTCTCGAAGGGCCAGCGCGAGAGCCCTCCCCCGAGGTGTGCTTCGATCCACGTCCTTCGGTATCTTTTCCGCCCCTGAATCGTCGTCGATCGCAGCCAGGAGGGTGTTCTCGAAAAGCGCCGCCTTCATCGTATCGGACGACACAAAGTCCACCGCTGCCCCTGCCGCCTTCACCTCCGCCCCAAAATCGTCGCTCTTCCAACGGCAAAGTAAATCGATATCCCACGAAGAATCCACGGTAGACCCATCAGTCTCCCGCTCACCGAGCGACAGCGCATTGATCGCCTTCCTGATTCGATCGACGGCCAGGGAAAACTCTTCAGAACCGGATCCGTCGCGAAGATCTCCGAGAGTCCTCGCTGCCTCGTCGAGAGCCCCCGTCCGGATCTGCAGTCTCACCTTGAGCCACGCCAGCGCCGTCTTGTTTTGCTCGTCCGGCTCTATCTCCGCGAGGCGCTCCAGGGCCGCATCCAGGTTTCCGAGACGCTCTTCCACGAGAACCAGAGCCATCCGCGCCACAATTGATACTCTCTGGTCAGGACAGCGATCAGCCACCGCGTGGAGAGACTCGATCAATTCGTGGTCATCACCCTCCCTTGCGGCCGGCCCGAGCTTGAGCAGGTGCGGGAGAATGGAGTCGGGGGATACGCGCACGGCCTCCCGAAGAGAATCAAGAGTGCTCGCGTCGCTGCCCGACTTGAGATCCACTACACTTTTTTCGCAAAGCGAAGTGACTGTTTCCGCCGGCAAGCCGGGTACCTCGATGCAGGCATTGAGCGCCACTCCCAGCTTATCGGACTCCCCGCCGCGTCGGGCCAGACGCCGCATGGCTGCCAGAGCCGGACGATACCCCGGCAGAATCGTAAGGGCGCCCCCATGACATCTCCACGCCTCCGACGGCCTCTTCGCCTTGTTGTCGAGAAAGCGACCCGCCTGGTGAAGACAACCGGCCGCGATCTCGGGCAATTTTTCGGCGTTCAGCTTCGCGTTCTCGACCAGGGCTCCCACTCTCCCACGCACATAGTCCGATACCTCTTCGGAGTCCGCGTCCATTTCCACGAGCCGCGTCGGCGGCTCTCCATACACACCGATGGTGGCGATCGTAGAAAAGAACTCCGATTGCCGCAGAATCGTGGAGGTCGGGGTCTCTGTGCCGTTTCTATCCACTGTTGCTCACCTCGCTCAACCCGATAATTCGTCTCGTCTCCAGGTATGGGCCACAAAGCGCAAATCTCATCAACTCCGTGCATCTGGGTACCTTCGAGAGTGCATCGCTCGCATTCTCGGCAAGTCGTCTCAACCCTGGCGGGCCTGCCGATTCCTCTACCATCAGGGGAATG
This sequence comes from Deltaproteobacteria bacterium, assembly GCA_030591725.1. GTDB lineage: Bacteria > Myxococcota_A > Polyangia > JAAYKL01 > JAAYKL01 > JAUVAN01. The sequence continues at coordinate 17,555 of JAUVAN010000001.1, read as the reverse complement.
ACCTCTGAAAGATCGCCCGCCGCCAGCAAACCGAACCTGTCCGCCGAGAAGGACGTCGCCGCCACCCATGTACGAATCTCCATGGCACTACAGGACAAGAGCGCGGTGCACGGAGCGACCAGTTCCTTGCGTATCTTCCTGGACAGCGCCTTCCTGGCCTTGACAACCAGGTCCATATCCGTGGAAATCGGCAGGTTCGCATCCTCCCCTAGTGTCGCGGCGGTGAGCGCCAGAAACCATCGAATCGGCGTCGCGGTGTCACCCTCCTCGAAGGAGCCCAATCCAAACATGGAACGCCAGAAGTTCCGTGCGATGAAGAAGCGCGCGCTGATGAGATCGAGGTTGGAGAAATCGCCGTTGACCGCCACGGCCGGGATCGACGCCGGAAGAGGTCTGGATCCTCGGGGATCCTGACCCACCCGATGAACTTCGAACTTCTTGACTCCAAGCACGGTTGCCCATGGCAGGAGCCATTCCAGTACCGGATCGGCGCTCTTCTTCCTCGCCAGGGTCGAGCGACCGAAATCCGGAATGTGTCCGGAACGCGCGTACACCTCAGCAGTCACCGGAGCAGCGATGAGGGCAATGTCGGCAACCGGTTGACCTTGCTCGCCATCGTGCCTGAGCATCTTCATCAACACGGAAGGATCGGGGGGCTCCTCTGGCACGTACGCAAAAGAAACTCCCTTTTCCATGGGAGATCCGCGTAGAACCACCATTCCTTCGCTGCAAATCGCAGCCTGATTCTCATCATTGAGAAGGTTCGATACCACCTTGAGGTCGGTGATGGATTTCAGATCAACGGGGTTTTCATCGATCTTGCCTGTCAGATTTTTCTGCGCCGTGTGGAGGACCCGCTGGGCGTCCGACTCGTCCCGGAACTCCAGGGTCAGCTTTATCGCATCCACGGCGGACGGATTGGCCTGCAACGCACTGTCGATGACCTCCGACGCGGCGTCGGTATCGAACATCTTCTCGAGTAAAATCCTTGCCTGTTCAGTCAAGACCTCCGCCCTTTTTTCAGGGTCGGTAACCATATTGGCAAGTCTCGAAAGGGCCTGCGTGGCCTCATCCCACATTCCCTTGTCGCCCGCGATCTTTGCTATGTGTCGCTCGGTCTGTGGGTGCCGGTCACCTTCTTTCAGGAGATCGGTCAACACCTCGATCGCCTGCTGTGGGTCATCCTGATCTTCATACAGCACATCGGCTGCCCGCCAGACCATTGAACGCTTCTCCGCCGGATCCTCGCAGATGAACGTGAACTCCATCATCGTCCCAACGGCATCCTCGAACTCCTTGTTGCCCAACAGGAGATCGATCTTGGTACGGTCTGAGGTGAGGTGATCTGGCTTGAGATCCAGTATCTTCTCCACCGCGTCGAGGGCCCCCTCCATGTCGTCCACAGCGAAAAATCTGTCCGCCTGCTCCTCGTACAACTCCACCAGGGTGTCCACATCCTGCTCGGCGCCGATCCTCTCCTCTATTTGCTGCACGAGCGCATCGTCATCGCGCTGCTCGCGCAGGATGACCGTGAGGATCTCGTGTGCCGCGTCGTGATTGGCGGAACGTTTGACCGCTTCACGGGCGATTACCTCGGCTCCCCTGGGATCATCGAGATGTGTGAGCAATATGGTTGCGGCCCTGGCAAGCTGGGTCGCCTTTTCATGCGGGGACGCGTAGTAACCCGCCAGCTTCTCATGAGCGTCCGCCGAATCCTGGAACAGCTTCGCGTCGAACGCCACGCGCGCCAGTGACTCCATGAGTCCCGGGTGATCCGGATGCTTCTCCAGACCCTTCTTCAAGCTCGAGACCGCAGCCTCGAGATCTTCCTTGTCCTCATACGCCTGGGCCAGGCAAAGAATCCAATCGGCCCATTCATCGAGATCTTCGCCTTGCGTGAGCGCAACACACTTCGCGTAAATGTCGATTCGATGATCCGGATCCGCGTCGTCGGAAAGACGATCCGCCATGAGCCAGAGAGCCTCCGGCGCTTCGAGATCGGTCTCCTCCAATTTGGCGCCGGCGTTCATATCTTTGTCCAGCAACACCGAAGCGATCTTGCAGGCGCCGGCCACGGCTCCGGGGACAGACGTCAACGCAGCGAAACTCTCCTGAGCGCCTGACGGGCGCCGCGAATCGTCACCGAGAATGACACTCCACAGTTTGCTGATCGCCTCGGGTATCCGGTCGTTATCGAGGATCTGGGCTAGCGCCGCGTTTCCGCTGGTAGCGCGGCTCGACTCGAGCAGCTCACAAAACCACAGGTCCACAAGCCCGACGTCCCCCTGCGAGAGTTGCTCTTCCAGTAGCTGCACCAGCGGCTGAACATCTCCCCTGGAGTGATAAGCCAGGTCCAGATACAACTGCGCTGTCCGGCACAACGGGCCACTCAGACTCCCTTTTGCGCTCTGAAGATAAGCGATTGCATCATCGCTTCCACCGAGCGCAAAGAGACTGATCTCACCGCAAAGCAGATCCAGCCTTCCTCGCTCGTCCGGCATCACCTGAGCGACACTCCGCAGGTGATCCAGAACCTGGTTCCAGTCGAGCAGCCGCGTGGCAACACGAACCATGGACCACAGGACCGGGACATTCTCCGGATCCTGGGAAATGAGCTCTTGCAGGCTATCGGCAACCGCCGCCGGTTCCTTGAGCACAAACTCCAGAACCATGGAGCGTTCGTGGAGCGCCGCAATGCTATTGTCCGGATTCTCCGACTCCGCTGATACGACCGCCAGATGCTCCACCAGATCCCGCCACTTGCCCATGCGACGAAGCAGGCGGGCAATCTGCCTGTCAACGCCGGAAGAATCCGACAGGTTCTCCCTCGCGTTGGCGCATAATTGGAGAGCCCTTTCCAGATCACCTTTATCTTCCGCCGCCAGCGCCGCTATCGCCGTCAGATCGGCCTCGAAGTCGGGCGACTCGACGGTGTCCGCCCAATCGAGATACGCGGATGATTCGCCTCGTCTCGGCCCCGTCACTACATCCACAACCTTCGCCCAGCTCTCGCCGAACTGACGGTCCTCATCGGTGGGCCACCGGACGCCCTGATCCATTGATTCCTGAACTATCAGGCCTGCCACAGGTAGATACTCATCAGACTCGATCAGCTTTGCGGCAACGTCAGGCGCTCTGGGATGTGCGGGGTTGGCGAGAAGCCACCTGGCAGGATCCCTTGGATCGACATCTTCGTCCGTCCTGCCTTTCCCCTCACCGGCAATCTCCACCAACACTCCGTACAACAGGGAAGACCCGATGCGCGCAACTTCCCTGATGAAGTCTGCCACGAGGTCTTTCCTGCCCGAAGCGAGCGCGATCTCCGCCTTCCATACATCGGAAGCACCGTAGGGAATGGCGTCCAGCGCTTCATTGAAACGGCCCATCACCTGTAGCAACCGTGCGCGCTCCATCGCCAGGAAGTTATTGTCCGGAAAAAGCTCAAGCGCGTGATTCAGCGCCTCGAATGCTCCGTCAGGGTCGTTCAGCCTGCGCTCCTTCACGACCGAAAGGAGCCAGTAGAAACCGGCGGCATATCGCTCTCCCCTGCCGAAACCGTCAAAGACGTGACCGGCCGGCCTCCCAGATACGGGCTCGGGGACCGGTTCGAGGGCTACTCTCACCATTATCTCAAGGGCGCGCACATGCACGTCCCAGCTGCTCAGTTCGCCGCTCACCCTGAACACCTCGTTCACCGACGTCCAGCAGGGATCGGGAAGATCGAGAATGCGGTTCAATAACTCAGAGAGTTCCTGGTCCTCGTCTCCCATCCTCCTGCGAACCACGATCTGCTCAACAAGGAGAGTCGACTCCCACACGGGATCCGTGGTTACTTTTGCCATGGCCTCCAGGCAGGACAACAAACCGGGATCATCATCCGAGGCGAGAGCGTCGATGAGATCTCTCCAGAGGATTCCTCGGTTCTCGGGATCGGCCAGCCTTGCCGCCTCCATGCAAATCCGAGCCCCTTGCGAATCGTCGAGCAACCGCTGCCTCATGTGCGCAATATCCAGGTGACATGCGACAATGTCTCCGGGCCGATCCAGGAACAGGATCAACCTTTCGAGGGCCTCGACCTGTGTCCGGGAGTCCCGGCCGGTCGACGCACGCAACGCGTCCCATACAATATCCGCCGACTGGCTCTCCATCTGGAGAGCGGCATCGATCTGCTGCGCGGCCTCCCGTGCCCTGTCCTGACGATCGAAGAGCACCCTGAAAAGGGCGTGCCTCAGGCGCGAAGTAACCTGCGGATCATCCGCCGTCTCCAACTCCCTCGCGAGCCAGGAGACGATCCCTGCCCAATATCCAGCCACATCGCTGTCAGGAACGGCGTTCATTTCCTCAATCAACTTCCACTACCTGATTCAGGGCGCGCCCCTCGCGCTCCCACCATTGAAGGCACCTTCTCTTCAACTCTCGGCGCTGCTTGTGATCGAGCGGCTCCCTGGGCCACTCGACAGCTCCATCGACCATCTTGTGCAGATCTTCCAGCGCCGCCCGCCTGATATCCTCGACCCGGTGATTGAGCGCGCCCACGGCCCACTCGATGCGATGCTTGCGCTTGTTGGCCTGCCACCAGGATAGCCATCGCCGCTCGGAAAAACCGAAATCGGTGAACGTGATATTTACAAGAGATCTCTGACATCGCTCCGCGAGAACACCGTCAACAGAACCGAGCATCTCGGACAGCGACGGAATCGACACCGGATCGCGAAGCTCACCGAGGGCCTCCGCCGCCAACCTTTTCTTCTCGAGAGTGGACGTAGAACTCGTCAAAACCGAGGCCACGTCCACGACAGCCCAGCGGTATTCGGGGAAAGACGCAAGCCCTTTCATCGCATCGATGGCCAGGGCCCTGATCTGCCTGTCGTTGTCGAAGATCCGCTTTGCCAGACCGGACAACGCCTCGGGCATGGAGATCTCCGTCAGCAGGAACACCGTGTAAAAACGCACCTCGGAATCCAGGCTGTCCAGCAACGGCAGCAAATGCGCCGTGGTGGATCTCCCGAACATCAACATCGTCCGCAGCAACGGACCGTGCTGGCCCACCAACCGCAACTTGCTGGTCCCCTGGTAGCGATCGAAGTTCAACGGTCCTGGAAATTGCTTGATAAGGACACGCAGGGCGTCGTCACCGATCCCGACAAGCAGCCCGGCGGCGACCTCATCGAAAGTTCCCAGCGAGAGCACTCGCTCCACCAGTCTGTCCACCTCTTCCTGCATGTCCACCTGAACGGACGAGGGAAGGGGCGACGGAAAGCTCGTAACATCGACCACCAGCTTGGGCTGTTCGATGGGAACCGTCTCCACGTCCAGCACTTTTTTGGGCTCCTCGAACCGCATGGGGTCTTCGGAGGCGAGCCCCGCAGGAACTACATTCCTGGAATCGATCACTTCCACCCTCTTCACCAGATCGGGATCGGGCGGCGCAGAAACAGGCGCAATATTGTTTATCGCAAGAGGCGCCTCGGTGGTTCGCTCGGCCAGAGGAATCAGCCCCGCCGGCTCGGTGGGGGCAGAGATCATCTTGGCGGGCGCTATCATGACCACCGCTTTTTCCGGCTCGCTCTTTTCCGGCTCGCTCTTTTCCGGCTCGTTCTTCTCCGGCTCGCTCTTTTCCGGCTCACTTTTGATGTCGGCTGCGCTTGTGCTGCTCGCCCATCCGGAAAAATCCTTCTTGCGAGGCTCCACCTTGACGGAGGCTGCCGGAACCTTGCCATCATCGGAGGTACTGGTCTTTTCGTATTGGCTGTACTTCTGCTTCAGCAGAATCCTCTCGAAGGCCTGCCCCACCACCCTTCCGAAATCGGCGATCCTGGTGATCCTGTTGGCTCGAACACCCCGCTGGCCGGAATCTCCATAAAGCATGAGGATCACACGTCCGCGCAGAAAAATAGGTATAACCGCACAGCTCTTGGGCGCATCGCGCCGGAGCAAGGAGAGCAGATCCACGTCGGCCTGCGTAATCCCGGCGGGCCCGAGATGGAACCCCTGGGTTTCGAAGACATTCTGAAACATTCCATCCTGATCGAGCGACACACGGACATGACCCGCCGGCTCCGGCTCTTTTCCCCTGAAAACCAGCGTTCGTCCCTCCGCGATCTTGCCGTGAACCAGCAGCAACGCGGTGAACTCGAAGGCCTGGCTCGCGAAGGAGAAGAAAATATCCAGTATTTCGTCCCGACCCTTGGCAACCTCCAACAACTCCGTCGCCCTTGAGAAACTGATCTTCGGGGGCGCCGAGACAGGCTTGTCCTTTTTGAGTTTCCTGGTTTGCCTGGTCGTATCAAAGGCATGACCCAGCTCCACGACCTTCCGGGTGCTCTCCCTTGAACCGGTAATGAACTTCATGGTGGATTCGTCCGGGCGCAGTGACTCGTTTTTGGATTCGATCACCAGCGCGGGCTCCTGGCAGGTCACCTCCCCCCAACCTTCCGCCTCGTCAACCGCCTCCACAGAAGTGGTCTGGTCTTCGGACGGCGTCGAGGCGATCGGACTGGAATCAGCCGGTGGCTCGGGCACCAGCGAGGGCTGATCCTGCATGAACTCGGGTGCCAGCTTCGCCTGTATCGCGGCCAACCTGGCCACCATGGGAATACCGTAAAAACGATTGAGGGCCATCGCGAGGCGGAACTCCAGAACCAGATTCGGCTCGACCTTCATTCCGAACAACTCGGAAAGTTCATCCAGGGTTCCCCGGGGAACAGGGCCGGATGCGACCACCGTTACGACGTCGTCTTTGATATGTACAGGTATCACCCGCCGCTCATTGGCGACCTTCCAGGGCAACTTCTCGATGATGCTCGGCTCTGTCGAAAGCAAGTATTCCGAAGGAAAAACGGGGAGTCTCACGACGCGGCCGAGGTATTTTGAGAGGACTACCTCATCGACGAGGTTCATCTCCAGAATGTTTGTGGCGAGGTCACCACCGTAGATCACCTGACGCTGTAGAATTTGCTCCACGTGGTTAACGCTCAGGATTAGATCTTGAACCAATAGTGAGCTTAACGCTGACATCGAAATTTTAGCTTATAGTACTGAAATCTTTTTGCTACTTGCTTTTTTTGCTACTTGCTTTTTTCCAAACGGATGGCGAAAGGTTTGACCCTCGATAGTCCAAGATCGTGCCATCCTGCGAAGCTCGCTTGCGAGCGAAGCAGGACAAACGTCAGAAGGCGGACCCGTCACGTCGCCAGCCCTCTGAAACTTTTCGTTAGTACGAAAATCCAAACGGCTGCAAGACCCATTTCATCATGTCATCGGTTGCACATGTCTGATTTTGAAATGATTGCTTCAAATTTTTTATCCATCGAAACACATCGTCTTGTAGATTATCCGGCGGCAGGGCATCTACAAAGCTCGCTTTGACAGTGCCATTTTCTCTACATGCAAAGTTTAGTGTCACGCAGTGTTTTTCATTGCCCCTAAGGCAGGCTCTGCCTCGTAGAATTTTCTTTTCCCAGTTTTTGGCCCGCAACGTCCAGTCGCGATTTCGAAATGCCAGGAGAAATGTGGAGTCAAAACCCTCCACTTGACATATAGCCGCTCACTCAAACCCTCCGGTTGAGGCCACCGATACCACAGCCGCCACAATCGCAGCCGTCTCTGTTCTGAGGATCAATTTGCCTGCGCCGACAGGTGTAAATCCCAGTTCGACGGCCAGCGCGATCTCTTCCTCCGTAAAACCGCCCTCGGGACCGACTGCAACGGTGATCGGAACGGCCGCATTGTCACCGAGCGCCCCCGCCAGGGACACCTTTGAGCCCTCCGGGTGAAGGATGAGCCTGGTCCCCTGCGGCGCGTCGCGCAGAGCGCGCTCAATAGACACAACATCCTCGACGCTGACGGGCTTACCCCGCCCGCACTGTCGCACCGACTCCGCGGCGATACGACGCCACCTGTCCAGGCGACCGACTCCCGGCTCGACGACCGATCGCTCGGTTGTCACCGGCTGTATCCGCGCAACACCTATCTCACTGAGCTTGCGAACAACGTCGTCGAAGATATTCCTCTTTGGCACAGCCACAATCAGCCGGACCGTGAATTCGTCGGGCTCGAGCTCGGTCTCATCCGTGATATCGAGGATCGCTGAGTCCTTCGAGATCTCCCGGATCCTGGCCAGGAAGCCCCGGCCTTCCCCGTCCCGGAGCTCGACCTCGTCCCCGGGTGAGAGACGCCTGACACGGGAGATGTAGTGCAGCTCCTGTCCGGAAATGCTGACTTCAACACGACCGCTCAGAGCCTGTTCGATGAAGATCCGCGTCATGTGACACGCCTCAGGGAGACCGCCGCCCATCCGTCGTCCTCGAGTACCCCACCGCGATCGAATCCCGGCCAGAGCCCCACGCACTCCTCCAGCTGATCGACGAGCAAACCACTCAACAGAACCTCCCCACCGGGAGCCACGATCTCGGCAATATCCCCGGCGTGCCGTTGAAAGGCCGCAAGATCGATATTGGCAACCACCAGCGGCCATTCCCCGTTGATATCGCGCGGAGTTCCCAGATACACCTCCACTGCGCCTTCCACGCCGTTGGCCGCAGCGTTTTCCCGCGTGGCGTTCATTGACTCCTCCTCGATGTCGATCCCCAGCACTTTTTCGACACCGAGCTTCACGGCCGCGATCGACAGGATCCCCGAACCCACGCCCACATCCGCCATTTCAGAGGGCAACACCCCCTCCATCGCCCTTGACTCCAGCATTCGCAACACCATCCGCGTTGTGGCGTGCCCCCCTGTCCCGAAAGCCTGCCCCGGATCGATCACGATGGTGGTCAGGCCGGACTCGCGCGGATTCATCCACGGGGTGATCACCTGTATGGTCGCAAGCACGACCGGCTCGAAAAACGATCTCCAGCCGGCGCTCCATCCATCGTCGGACACATCCGAAGCCGTGATCTCCAGACCTCCCCACTCCTTGTGAAGCTCCTCCGAAGCTCGGTTCCGGACAATCGGATCCGCAAACCCGGCGATCAACACGACGCGTCCTTTTCCGGCGGAGGTCAACGTGGTTTCATCTCTTGTCTCCACCGCCGTAGCCCCGAACTCCTGCAGCGCCCAGATCAACCGGGAGACGTGATCCTCCGTGACGATAATGGAGAGACCGGGGAACCTCTGTTCTCTCATTTGCTATTTTCCAGCTCGGCCCGCAGCCGGCCCACGAGTGTCCTCGCGGTCTGTCGCTCCTCCGAATCGAGTCGGTCGACGACCTGTTCGAGGGTTTCGATGATATCCTCGATCGGCCAGTCGCGGGTCACGGCGAGGGACGCCGCCAGATGATAAGTGCGACTCGGTCCCACCGGATGCTGCGGCGCCACCAGACGGTATCGTTCGAGGCTTTTCACCACCACCGCGGCCTCCTCCATGACCCAGGCGCAATCAGCCAGGGCCAGCAGAACACCAGGTTCATCCGGAGCCATCTCCGAGGCGCGCGTCAACCAATGGTAGGCCCTCTTTTCGTCGAACAGCTTTTCCAGGTAGATTCTCGATGCCTCAACCAGGCGCGCAGCCCGGTCGGGACCCTCGAGCATATAAGCGAGCTTGCACAACAACTCGGCACGCTTCTCGTGGCGTCCCGCCTCACCGTGCAGATCAACCAGCAACTTCAACGATTCGGGATCGCCGCCCGAGATCCTGTCCGCGTATTCGAGCCTCTCCATCGCCGCATCCGGCTCGTTTGAACGTTTGTGGGCAAGGCCTATCCGTCGATGCACCGACGCCTTGATCTTTTCCCGACCCACCTCCTCGATGAGATTTCGCCCCACCTCGATAACCTTTACGTCGTACTTCGGACCGGTCAGAACCCGCATGAGCCCCTCAACTGCGCGCACCTGTCCCGGCTCCCTTCTCACAATCTCCTCGAAGATGGATCCGGCTTCTTCGGTACGATCCAGGTTCTCGGCCGTCCGGGCACGCCACAGCTCGACCTCCGTGTTCCACTCTGTGGTTTCAATGACCGAAAGATATTTGTCCAGCTGGTCCCAGCGCTGCCTTCTGAAGGCGATGGCCGCGAGCATCATGCTGGCGCCCGGATGTTCCGGCATGACGGAAAGAACACGCTCGAAGGCGGCGACGGCGCCGTCCTCATTGCCTAGCTTGTCATCGAGAATACGACCGAGGGCCATGGCGGTCCTCGCGACGTCGTCCGGACCGGCCGCAAGGGTAAGCCGCTCCTCCATTCGCTTGACCAGCGCCTCCCATTCTCCTCGGCGCTCCAGGATATGAACCATCTTCTGCCAGGGATCCCCCTTGCCGGGATCCAGATCCATCATGGCCACCAGCCCCTCCACCGCGTCGAGATCCTGTCCCCGCGCAAGATCCAGATCCACTACCACCTCCAGAATCAGCATGTGATCCGGGATGTCCAGCAGATCCTCCTGCCCCTTCAACATTTCCAGCAGCTTCTCCAGTTCCTCTCCGTCCTTCTTGGTATCCAGGAGTTTGACCAGGGAAACGATGCCTGCGGGATCCGGGTTGACAGCAATTGCCTGACGCCAGATTTCCACGGCACTGTCGTGGTTCCCCGCTTCCTGCGCAAGCTTGGCAGCACGAGCGAGACGCCTCCCGTCCTTCATCGATCCCCGGGCGATCTCTGCGGCCACCTCGGCGGCTGTTCCCACGTCTCCCCTTGCCTCGAGCATGTCGATGAGCTCCTCCATCTCCACCTCGGGGAGCGCGCCTGCGGCCCGCGTCGACAACATGTCCTCGACCGCGCCTTTCTCGTCTCCCAGCCTTCCCCTCCGAATGGCCGCTCGCCTGCGTAACAGGCCGGGCCGATCCTCGTCAGAGGAGGCATCGATGATCAGCGACAGCATCTCGTCGGCGATCTCCCACTGTTCGGATTGAATCGCCCGCTTCACGGCGCCGTTCAACAAGACGTCGCACTTGTCGAAACGCCTTGCCATCTCAAACAGAGCCGGCAGATCGTCCGGCGCAAGCTTGAGGCCCTTGCGCAGAGGCTCGCGCGATCCCTCCCGATCTCCCGACATCCAGCGAAGCCCGCTCAGCTCAAAGAGGGCGCCCGCCCTTGGCGAGGGCGCCATGAAACGCTCCACCTGATCCAGGCAGCTCGCGAGCAGGGAAAGATCATCCTCTTCTCGCGCAAGCCCCAGGATTCTCCGGGCCAGATCGCGCCCATCCTGCGCGTCCTCCGTAACATTCAGCACTCCCAGAAGCGCGTTGATCGCCCCCGGACGATCTCCAAGATGATCACCAAGGGTCTCGGCCAGCTTTGCCAACCGATCGCGCTCCCGATCTGCATCTTCCTCCTGCGCGGATCCCAGTAACTCGACCAGCTCCCCGTGCCGGCTCATTTCCTCCAGTTGAACCGCCAGCATCCTCCTCGACGCGTCGTCAGTGGACACAAACTCCTTCAACACCTCGACCATCTCCTCGAACGCGCCGCATCTCCTCAGGGCGCCGGCGAGCATCCGGGCAGACTCCGGGTCAGGAGAGATCCCGTGGGCGATTCGAAGCGCGGCAGCCGCGTCCTCGTGAAGGCCCTCGGCGGAAAAGAAATCCGCCGCCCTCTTGAGATCGGCTATTCCCAGCTCTCCTTCTTCCGCAAACCGGACGAGTCCCCGGGCCAACTCGCTCCTGTCACCGGACCTCTCCAGAGTTTCGACCAGGGCTTTCCTCGCCTCTTCATGTTGCGGGTTGATCTCCAGCAGGCGCTCGAGCATCTCGCGAGCGTTTACGTTGTCGCCTACCTTGTTCCCGTAGATATGCGCCGCCAACATGAGGAGTTCGATGGAATCCCGGGCATCGACATTCTCGGCAACCCGCTCCAGAATCCGGGCCGCCTCCGTGCTCCGCTCCAGATGATCCAGAGACCTTGCCGCAGCCATTGCAGCCCTCGTTCGAAGCTCGACCGGGCCTGAACCCGCTATCGTCGCTGCCTCCAGCGCAGCCGGATAATCCTTCATCTCGAGCGCGGTCTCGGCCTCGCCGAGGGCGGCAACGTACGTTTCATCCGCCCCGTGCTCTCTCCTTGCAGCGATGTAGAGATCCCTCGCGGTCGCGTGGTCTCCTGACTTCTGGTAAAGGGTCGCCATCTCGATGAGCGCCCGGCACCTGTCCTCGCCGGGAAGATCAGGAAGGGCCTTCCTCATCAGGTCTGCGGCGCGGCCCGACTCGCCATCCTTCGCGAGGATCGCCGCCCTTCGAGCCATCAGGGCGGCCGCGTCCGAACGCCGGCCCAGTGCCGACAGATCGCGCTCGAGGGCCTCTATCTGCACTTCCATCTCATCGGAACCGCCGAGCCTCCCGAGTGCGTCCACGAGCCCCTTCCTCGCCTCGAGGATACTCTGGTCATCCTCCAACGCCTGCCGAAACCAGTGTGCGGAGGCCTGCGGATTTTCGAAGGCCGTCAGTTCGAGGGACCCGATCTCCGTGGCCATGGCCGCCCTTCTGGCGGGCTCCGTACAAGTCTCGAAACGCTTTTGCAATATCGTCTTGAGCCGGGATCGCTCTCCAGCCTCACGGCACGCCTCGATGAAGGCGTCGAGGAGATCCTCCCGCTCGGGGTGCCGTTCGAGGGCTGTCTCCAGGGTGGACACCGCCGCCTCCACCTCGCCAGCCTTGATCCTCGCCCTGTTCAGGGCCAGCACGTTCTCGACGGACGGTTCGGAGACGAGTACGCGCTCGAGAGATCTGGTCAACTCCGTCCATCTGCCCTGGCGCTTCAGTATGTCCCGCATGAGAGCGCCGGCGGAGTCTTTGCTCTGTTCGAGGTTCATGGCCGCACGGATCCACTGCTCTGCAGCCTTCCCGTCGTCGAGCTCCTCGAAGTATATGCGGGCCAGATCCAGCGCGGTATCGCCCCAGGAAAAATCTGCTTCCGCCGGCCGCGCTCGCGACAGGGCGGCCTCGAACATATCCGCCGCATCGGCAAACTGGCCCAGGGCTCCAAGCGCGGTAGCCAGATTTACCATCGTCGCCGGCGGCCGTGTTTCTCCGTAGGCGGCAAGCGCTTCCCGCAACCGTGGGATAGCCAGCTCCGGCTCGCCACGGCGCATCCATATCTTTCCAATAGCCTCCATGGCTCGAGCCGCTCCCGCCTGATCTCCCGCCTCGATGGAGATCTTCTCCAGGCGCTCGAACCTGGAGATGGCTCGGCGATCATCCCGCGCTCCGGCCAGGGCTTGCGCCAACCCCCACATGATCTCTTTGCTGCCAGGCTGCGCGAGGGCCGCGCGCTCCAGGTGCTTCACCGAAGCTGCGGGATCCCCCAGTTTCTGAAGGAGGAGCTCACCGATCTTCGCGTGAGCCTCGGCCCTGCCTGCAGGAGTCCTGTGCACCGCGATCCACCGGGAGATCAATCGGTCGACCATGTCCTTCCTGCCCGCAGCGGCGCCGGTCTCGATGAGAGCAATCAACGCCCGCGGATCTTCCCGTCTGGCGGCGAGAGCCCCCTCGAAGAACATTATGGCGCGGTCGGGATCTTCGTTCCTTACGAGCTCGCCGAGGCGGAGCCCTGCGGCCAGGCGCTCCAGGGGAAAGGACGACTCCTCAAGCGCCTCCAGCGCGTTCACCTCCGCCGCGACGTCTCCCTCCAGGGCCGCTCCGTGAGCGATCACAGCCAGGACGTCGGTCCTGCGACCCCGCCTGGCCAGCGCATCCGATGCCACTGCCCTTGCCGTATCCCTCATCTGCGGATCCATCACGTCGATCATCGCGAGGCGAGCCGCCGCCACCGGATTTTCCGGCTCCCGGTCCAGGAGTCGGGCATAGGACGCGCGTGCCTCTTCCAGCTCACCGACCCCCAGCAGCCTGTCCCCGTCCCGGGTGAGCCTCAGCTCCTCCAGCCTTCGAAGGCGGCTCATTCCCACCTCTCCCACATCCGCGTCGCCACGCTCGCGCAGCAGGTCGGCCCCGTTGAATTCGAGGACCACCCGGTCCGGCTCGAGATCCAGTCGAACAAGCGCCGCGTCGGAGTAGTCCGGCAGCCGCCAGCCCCGCCCCGGAAGAATCGCCATCAGCGCCTCCTTCAGGGGATCCGGCGGGCGAAACCCGACTCCCTCGAGCCTGGCGCCCGTCACTTCCCGGAGCACCGTTCCCGCAACCAGGAGAAGAGACATGGGGACCGGGCCGTACGCCCTCGGCTCGTCCATCAGGAGAGACGGCAAGCGTTCCTCCCCGGAGGGCAACAGACGAAAAGTGAAGGGGATGCGGGATCCTTCGGGACCGTATTCCAGCAGAACGCTGATGCAATCTTCCTCGAAAGAAATTATGGGCGAGCCGATCCAGTCCAGACCACGGAGCTTCGTACCAAGAATCTCCATCAACCCCTCGAGGCTAACGGTCATCACCAGCCTCGACAGTTTCAACCGTCGGTCCCGAAGACCTCTTACACCTCTGGAAACATCAAACGGAAATGCTATCTGCGGGATGTTCATCTCCAACAGGTCCACTGTGACCGCCGGGGAGATTTTTTCGCCGTTGAGGCACAGTACACCGCGCCCGCCGGAAAAATGCATGGAGAATCCGTCGTTGTCCGGACTCTCGGGTTCCACGGGCGGACCTTTCGAAGGCCCGCCGCCTTTTACACTGTCGCTCCCTATGATCTTCAAACGTCGCTTCATGTTTTCTTCTTTACAAGCACGTTATCGTATCACAGAGCAAACGTTAATAAATCATCGGTGACCCCAATCTCTCGTCGACCGGAACAAACATTGAAATTAGTGCATTTGTCGAAAAACTACCGTCGGGGTAAGCTTCCCGTCTCTTCTTGAGGGAGAAGACATGGTGAAACGGCCTGAAATGAAAATGTGGAAGATAGCCGCAACCACGGTGTTCGTCGGGGTGTGCGTCGTTTGCGCACTGGTGGCTGCCACACCGCGCTCGGCCAGCCCCTATCACAAGCTCTCGTTGTTTGCCCAGGTCCTGTCGACCATAGAGCGAGGATACGTCAAACCCGTCAACGGAGAAGAGATCATAGTCGGCGCGGTCAAGGGGATGGTCAGAACCCTGGATCCACATTCCACGTACCTTACTCCCGCCGAGCACAGGGCGCTGCTCGCCGATCTGCGCGGGGAGTTCGAGGGGGTCGGTCTGGAGGTCGGGTTCAAGGACGACATCATGACCGTCATCGCCCCCATCGCGGATTCCCCCGCGCAGAGAGCCGGACTCCAACCCGGAGATCAGATATTCAAAATTGAGGGAAAACCCACCAAGAACATGAGCCTCGACGATGCGGTCCTGCTCATGAGGGGAAAGATCGGAACAGAGGTGACGGTGACCATCCGCAGGCCGGATGAAAAGGAACCGTTCGACGTCACCCTCGTGCGGGATGTCATTCACATTACCAGCGTTGTCGCGGATCTCATCGCGCCGGGATATCCCCACATTCACGTTCGCGGTTTCCAGGACGGCACCTCTTCCGAAGTCAAGGACGCCGTCAATCGACTTTCTGTCGAGGGCGGGGGTCTCGACGGCGTGCTCCTCGACCTGCGTCGAAACCCCGGCGGCACGGTCGAAGAGGCGATACGGGTGTGCGACCTCTTTCTCTCCTCCGGTATTATCCTGAGCACACGAGGGCGCGACGATATCATCATCAACGAGGATCGCGCCCACAAGAGAGGAACCATCGCGGACGTGCCGATGGTGGTGCTCATCGACGGCGGCAGCGCCTCTGCGGCTGAGATTGTCGCGGGAGCCATCCAGGATCACGGTCGCGGCCTCATAGTGGGAACCAGGAGCTTCGGCAAGGGATCGGTCCAGAGCATCTACCCGCTCGCTGACGGATCGGGTCTCAAGCTCACGGTTGCGCTCTACTTCACCCCGGGGGGTCGCGCGATCCAGGCCTTGGGGGTAACCCCCGACGTGGTGGTGGGATCCCGCAACGCCCCGGAGCCCGACGAGGAAACGCAGCTGCTCCAGAAGATGCCCGAGGAACGCGAGCTACCGGGCCACCTGGACAGCGCCGACATGGAACCTTTCGAGGAAGACGAACCAGAGATCGACGACTATCAACTCAAGACCGCCTTCCAGTTGCTTCGGGGACTCTCCCGCCTGAAAAAGGCCGGGGCTGCAAAGCGTAAACCGTCCTCATGATCCCCCCGCGAGTAATCGTCATAGGCCTCGATTCGTTGCCCCCCGCCCTCGCCTTCGATCTGTTCGCGGATCGGATGCCGTGCCTCACGCGGTTGCGCGACGAGGGCGCCTGGGGGCCGTTGCGATCGACGGATCCGCCGATCACGATCCCCGCATGGGTCACGATGACGAGCGGGCGGGAACCGGGCAATCTGGGGATCTACGGGTTCAGGATGCGCTGTCCGGGCTCCTACGACCTGGACCTCGTATCCCCCGACGATCTGAAGTACCCGCGATTATGGGATCTGGCCGCCGCCGATGGTCTGCGCTCGTCGGTGGTGTCGGTTCCCCTCACCTATCCCCCGTGTGACACGCCCGAGATTGATATGACGAGCTGCTTCCTCACACCTTCGAGCGACAGCCGATGGGCCTCCAGTGAATCCCTCCGGTCGGATCTCGAGAATCGTTTCGGTCCGTACATCGTGGACGTGGAGAGCTTCAGAACCGAGGACAAGACAAACATCGTGAGCGATTGCAGGGATCTGACGCGCCAGCATTTTGGAATTTTGAGGCATCTGATCGCCACGAGAGAGCCCGCCTTCGCCATGATCGTGGATCTGGGCCCGGACAGGTTCCATCACGCCTTCCTTTCCGCCATCATGCCGTCCCATCCCCGACACGATCCCGCCGGCCCATTCGCCAAAACGGGCGGGGATTACTACGAGCTGCTTGACTCGGAGATCGCATCCACTCTGGATCTCGCGGGTCCTGACACTGTTGTGATGGTAGTCTCGGACCATGGGGTGCGCCCACTACTCGGGGCGGTATGCGTCAACGAGCTGCTTCTGAGGGAGGGATATCTCGTCTTGAAGGAGATGCCCGACGAGCCCACTCCCCTGAGCGGTTGCAGCGTGGATTGGGCGCGAACGCGCGCCTGGGGAGAAGGCGGCTATCACGCCCGGGTGTTCCTCAACGTTGTGGGCAGGGAGCCCGAGGGCATAGTTTCGTCACAGCAAGTCCCAAAAGAGCTTCTGGAACTCACGTCGATCTTCCGTGATCTCAAAGGCCCCAACGGAGAGCCCATGGACAATCGGGTGTTCACCCCGTCGCAGCTCTACAACAACCCCACGGGTTATCCTCCCGATCTCACGGTCTACTGGGACTCACTATCCCGTCGCTCCGTGGGAACCGTCGGACACGGCGCGATCCACACCGCCGTCAACGACACCGGGCCCGACGACGCCAACCACGATCCGGACGGGATCTTTGTGATGCGGGGAGGTAAAAACAAACCGCGCGGACGCCTGGAGGGCCTGCAAATCACCGACGTATTCGCCACCGCCCTCGACGCCCTCGGAATAGACCCACCCGAGGGAACCGTAGGGAGATCCGTTCTCCGGTTTTAGAATCCCCGCGCAGGATCTAAATAGCGCCTCATCCATCCACTACACATTCTGCCCGCCTCCGCCCGCGGTGTAAACACCGCGGCAACGATACCTGCCGATCTGAATCGGGCTTCCATG
>JAUVAN010000252.1 GCA_030591725.1 Deltaproteobacteria bacterium | reverse complement strand
GGAAGGCCGCAAGGACGGCCGCGTGGTCCTTCGCCTTCACCCGCGCTTAGCGCCCATCAAGGTAGCGGTGCTGCCTCTGGTCAAGAAGGACGAGTGGCTCACCGGCAAGGCGAGGGATATCGTCAAGGGATTCTGGAGCAACTCCGTGAACGCATTTTACGACGAGAAGGACGCCATCGGCCGCCGCTACGCGCGTCAGGACGAGGCGGGAACCCCTTTCTGTATCACCGTGGACGGCCAGACCAAGGAAGACGACACCGTGACCCTGCGCTACCGGGACGACATGCGCCAGGAGCGCATCAAGGCCGAAAAAGCCATCGACATCGTCAACGCCAAACTGAGAACGTAGTTTTTTCGACACATTGGCCGCACAATGCAATAATATAGATGAGACCGGGGGGGTTGTTGGAGGTTGACTTGTCTATTGCTGATGCTGAAAAATCTGAACGAAGAAAAGAACCACGCTTCAAGGTCAACTGCAGATGCTGGATCGAGCAAGATTCGTTGACGCTTTTCGGCACCGTGACCAACCTTAGCCAGGAGGGCCTGTTTCTTCGCACACTTCCCATCGTCGGCATCGGGTGTCACGTGGAGGTCAGGCTCAGCCTCGATTCCGACGTGGTCATCGCCTCGGGACAGGTGCAGTGGCAGAACAAGCCGGTCTCCTCCAGTTCAAAGGCGCCCTCCGAACCGCCGGGTATCGGAATCAAGCTGACCGAGTTGGTGGAGGGACAGGAGAATCTCGATCGATTCATCCGCCGCGTTTCTCTCATTCCGGAGCCGGAGCCCAAAAGCTAGAGTCCCTCAGGAGAACCCTCTCCATGACGTCAGACAAAATATTCGTGGTCTACGGTGACGAGCCGAGATCCATGATGAACCTGCTGCTCGATCGCATCGATCCGGCGAGCAGGATTTCGCGAGGCGGTCGCATAGGAATCAAACCGAATCTGGTGGTCGCCAAACCATCAAGTTCGGGCGCCACCACCGAGCCGGCCATCGTGGAGGCCCTGATAGAACATCTCCGCTCCGGCGGGCATGAGGATATCGTGATTCTCGAAAGCGCCTGGGTGGGCGACAGTACCCGGGCGGCGTTCGAGGTCTGCGGTTACAACGACATCTCCCGCAGGACCGGTGTGCCCCTCATCGATCTCAAGAGCGACTCGTCGACCCGCAAGCGCGCCGGAGGAATCGAAATTGAGGTCTGCAACGCCACGCTCGATATAGATTTCCTGATCAATGTTCCCGTGCTCAAGGCCCACTGCCAGACGCGCATGACCTGCGCTCTCAAGAACCTGAAGGGGTGCATCCCCGACCGCGAGAAGAGACGCTTCCACACCCTGCGCCTTCACAGACCCATCGCGGCACTCAACCGCGTCATCGAGACGGGGCTGGTGATCGTCGACGGTATTATCGGCGATCTGACCTACGAGGAAGGCGGCACCCCGGTTTGCATGAACCGGATCATCGCGGGCGAGGACCCGGTGCTTGTGGACGCCTACGCAGCCTCGCTGATGGGCTACTCGCCGCAGGATATCGAATACATCGCGCTGGCACAGGAGATGGGAGTGGGCTCGGCCGACCTCGATAGCGCAGACATCATCGAACTCAACCGAACCGGCGATGTCCATGTGGGGCTTCCCGAAAAGGGAAACACCGATTCGTTTGCCGATCTCATTGACGAGGACCAGGCTTGCTCCGCCTGCTACGGAGGTCTGCTGCACGCCATTCAACGGCTGTCAGACAGCGGCGAACCGGCGCGGATCGGAGGCAGCGCGATTTCTATCGGACAGGGTTTCAAGGACCGACACGGCGCGGGAATCGGAGTGGGCGATTGCACCTCGGGACTGGAACATCACCTTGCGGGGTGTCCGCCTACCGCCAGGGATATGGTGGAGTTTCTGAGAAAAAAAACGAGTTAGAAGTCCAGTGACGGAGCCTGGCAGCCGAGACCGAACGCATCGATCGAATCTCCCGCGCGAATACGAGTTTCCGTGGCGACCTCACCCGACGGACAATTGATCTGAGTGAACGCCGAGCCCCCGGTTCCACCGATCGGTGCCAGATCCGTGTGGCTCCCTACGGAGATAGAATAACCAGAGCCTCCCGAATACGTGATATCCAGAGGCGCGCAACGCAGAACCAGCTGATCGATGAGCCCTCCCGAACGTCCGTGGAAACCAATTACCATCTCATCCGCGGCGCAAGTCTGGTTCCAGGAGTACGAACCAAGGGTACCGCGCAGCGGCCCATTGGTGGTGCCGGTGATAGAAACGGCGCAATTAGTCCCCGTGCAGGATACATCCGTAGTTCCACAGATTGCGCCGAGTCGGCGATGGTACCCGGATACTGACGAGAGGTAACCGTGCAATCCTACGACCACGGACCCCGGGTAACAGCTGTCTTCGTAAAGCGTGCCACCGGTGGCGTTCCCGGCCAGTGAAGTATCGTTGAGGGCGCCTAAAAACTCGATACCCAGCGGCGAGGACCCTCCATCAACCCCTGCATCGACATCGGTGTCAGTGTCGGTGTCAGTATCGGTATCGGCATCGGTATCGGTATCGGTGTCGGCATCCGTATCGGTGTCGGCATCCGTGTCCGTGTCGGCATCCGTATCGGTATCGATGTCAGTATCAGTATCCGTGTCAGTGTCCGTGCCCGTGCCTGCGTCGACAATCAAGTCATTATCCGAACAACCTGCCGCGATCAGGCAAATGAGCGCCAATATGGCTGGGATGATTTTAAATGCTTTTGTCATTTTCATTTCCTTTTCTTTAAGGGTTCACAATTAATCTGGAAAGCGTTCTATCTCAGAACCGAGGCAGGGGGAAGTGGAATTTTACAGGCTACATAACATTCAGCACACCGACGACCTCCACTTGCGCCGTAAACGTGCCGCCCAATCCCGTGACCAGATTTGTCATGACATCGAACGCTTCCTCAAAGGCGGGAAATACGCACGCCAGGCGGCCCGGAGGGATATTGAAGGAATCGAGATCGGCGGTGAGCAGAGCCTCGACCTGCCCGGCGATGGCAACCACCGGGGGATCGATTCCGAGCTCGGCCGCGTAGTTGACGTCAACGAGGGCACGCATCTTGTACATCCCCTGGACGATTCCCATCATGTGCACCTTGAGCATTGCCATCTTCGCTACAAACTCGGCCCCGGCATCGGCGTCGATATCGGCAGCGAAATCGTACCTGAAAGTCAGGGTGGGCGGAGTGCATTCCAGGCTTGCGGAGGCCTGCGCCTTGGCGGAAGCCTGACAATCGGCACTGGCATCGCACGATCCCTCTGCGCTGCACGAGGGTGGGGTCACCTCCCCTTCACATCCTCCAGAGCACTCCGCATCGCACTGGCCATGGCACTCTCCATCACACTCGGCATCCACCGTAACTTCACACTCGCCGTGGCATTCCCCCTCGCATGTCCCGCCAGCTTTAAGCTCGCACGAACCCGTGCAATCTCCACTACAGGTGCCCTCGCACTCCCCTGCATTGTTTTCAAGCGAACACGTACCAGAGCAGGTGCCCCTGCAGATTCCCTCGCAAGTCGCGGCCACGTCCAGCTGGCATGCGCCCGTGCATGACCCTGAGCAAGATCCATGTATTTCGGCTGAGCAACCACCACTACATGTGCCCGTGCATCCCCCTGTGCAGTTCCCTTCGCAACTGATTGCAACCTCTCCCGATTCACACTCGGCAGAAATGTCGCAACCCGCCTGGGCTTCGCAGTGGGCCTGCGCGTCCACCGCCACGTCCACGGCGGCCTGGCACTTGGGCGGAACGAAATCCACCTCGATGCTACCGTCCACGTTGGCGCTGATCTCTGCGTCAATTGCTGCACGCACCGATGAAGCAATATCCCCAATGCTCATCTCGGCATTTACGTTCGCATCGAAAGCTGCTCCGAGGGCGAGCAACTCTTCCTTGAGATCTACTTCGATTTGCGCCGTGGCTGCGCCCAGAGTCCCCACCGCCTTGAAAAATCCGTCGAGGCGGGCGTCACCGGAGATGAAGTCATCCCCCTCGCTGACTTCCCCGCACGGACCGCAAAGATTTTCCGAAGCATCCTTTACGTCGTCACAGGCGTTTCCCATGCACATGACGAACAGGGTCCCCAACAACAAGCCGAATACTTTTCTCATTTTAAATCCTCCTTGTAGCCAAAGAAATCTGGCGCATTTACCAGTTCTTCGCCCCGGGGAGGCAAAACCTTCCGACGTGCTAAAAAAAAACGGCCTTCGCGAGCCCTTATTGTTGTTCCAGCTGCTCCAGCATGCGCCTGGCCTTCGATATCATTGCCGCGTCATTCGACTTTTCGACCACCCACAAGAGGTATTCTTTCGCGCGTTCGGGCTTGTTGAGCGCCATGAGGGAACCGGCCAGTCTCACTTTCGCCCGAGCCTCGAGGAGCGTCCCGC
The DNA here is from genome assembly GCA_030591725.1 of Deltaproteobacteria bacterium. Lineage (GTDB taxonomy): Bacteria > Myxococcota_A > Polyangia > JAAYKL01 > JAAYKL01 > JAUVAN01. Next base: position 1,925 of record JAUVAN010000252.1, on the reverse strand, counting down.
TGCCCCCCTGCGCGAGGAACTGCTCCAGCGCCCTGACTGCGCCTTCATGGTCCCCCAGACGATCCTGGATGATCGACGCGGCCTTGAAACGGGCCCGGTTGGCCTTCTCTCCATCTGAAAGCGCCACCAGCTTGTCGTATGCGACCACTGCCTGCGCCCAGTTTGAACGCTTGCGCTCACAGTCCGCCAGGAGCGACCACGCGTTTGCATCCGCCGGATTCTTGACGAGATGATCACCAAGGGCAAATCTCGCCTCATCGAGCCGTCCCTCGATCACCCACTCACGCCACTTTGAAATACTCGAGAGTTCGGCGTCGGTCTCCCCATGACTATCCGGCGTGGCGCCGGCGACCTCCATTGCAACATCATTCTTCAAACCGTCCAGACCGATCCCCGTGAACTCCCCCGCATCCGGTCGGGGTGATTCGTGAGCCGGGACCGCCAACGGTTGAGATGAGGGCAACTCAGGCAACAGGTCATTCAGAGCGATGAGATCTTCCCTGTCAGCCGGTTGAACTTCCGGAGTCGAATCGATCTCGAGCGCTTCTCCTGCGACCAGGCTGTGTTTCCCGATTTTCGCCCCCCGAACATTGACCTTTCCGTCGGAAACGATGACCTTCGCCCGCTCACCCGCGCCGTTGAGATCGACCAGGAACCGCGTCCCGACAACTTCCACCGTGAAGTCCGGGGTTTCAACCGAGAAGCTTTCCCCGGCAGTCCTTCGCGATACTTCGCAGGCCACCGACCCTTCCTGAAGAACAAGTCGGACTGTCGGACCACTCGCGGTGACGAGAATACTGCTCGACGGGCCGAGGCCGATGGTATCGGACGCCAGGCGCACGGTGGTTCGACTATTGGAGTCGGTTCGATATATGAGCGTATCGTCGATTGGAGCAGAAGAAGCGCTTGCCTGATCAGCCGGCGCCGGTGGATTCATCACGTGACCAATGAAAACACCAAGAGCTCCCGCGATGATGATCATCGCCGCAACGGTTACCCGGACCACCCATGATTGTGGCTGCGAGAAGTCGCTTTTTTGCGCAAGCTGTGCACGCTGAACGAGCCGCAATGCTTCGTGGGCGGAGGGATCCGTGAAGGTTCTTTCACTTTCTGAAACCTCGACGAGACTGTTTTCAATTTCGCGCCACGCTTCAACCGCCGAGGCACACTCGGCGCAATCCCGCAGGTGCTCCTCGAATTCGTGCGCGCCGCCAGTCTCCAACCTGCCATCCAGATAGGAGGAAATCATTTCACAGGATCTCATGACCCCTCCTTGCAGAGAATTGCGGCCACTTCTTCTTTTTTGAACAACTGAAGCATCGTCTTTCGCGCCCGGTGAAGACGCGTCCACACTGTATTGGGTTTGATGTCCAGGATCTGCGCGATCTCCTCGCCGGTGAAACCATCGACGGCATGCAGCACGAGCACTTCTCTTTGAGCCGCAGGAAGCATCGTGAAGGCGTGGCGCAATTCATCTCGGATCTCCGCATCGATATCCGGCGTGGATCTTTTGACGGCAAAGATGCCCACCGGATCTTTGTGATGACGTTCCAGCAAGTTCCGCCTGACCCAGGTGGACCGCCTCCATCTTCGGGCCTTGTTGACGGCGATGCCGAAGAGCCAGGACTTGAACACGCCGTTCTTCCGGTATCTGCCGGCCGACTGTGCCAGCGCCAGGAATACGTCCTGCCCCACTTCCTCGGCCTCTGCGATGGAGATTTCGGGCGCAAATCTCCTTATCGCTTCTTTGACCATGGCGCCGTACCGCATGTACAGCTTCGCCAGCGGGTACATCTCACCCGTCGCGAGGACGGCCATCAGCCGTTCGTCATCCGGCTCCTCACCGGACATTGTTGCAATCGGGTCTTTGTGCCCTTCGTTCAAAAGCTCATTCCTTCGGTAGCCCGGATCCTTCCGGCAGTTGC
>JAUVAN010000062.1 GCA_030591725.1 Deltaproteobacteria bacterium | reverse complement strand
CGTACATGTGCTTCACTCCATTGGGACTGGTGCAATCGGCGGTCTGTGAATCCGGGAACGGCATGCAGCATGGTGGTGTTGCGCCACTATTTGGACATTCCGCCGCAGAAGAACCATCTCCATCGGGGAAGTAGCAGTTGTCGTACTTACCGTAAGAACACGGTTGATGCTCATATGCGCAGGGATAGATAAGCTTGGTCTGTCCGCGAGCCGCCGCCTCCCACTCGGCCTCGGTGGGCAAGCGCTTGCCCTTCCACTCGCAGTAAAGCTTGGCGCCGAGCCAAGAGAGGCCGCCAGTGGCTGAGCCTATTTGACGGCCGCAAGTATCTTCGCCCGCGCAGGAATACGCGTATATGTACTCATCGTTTACCGTGTCCAGACAAACAGGCGCACCGTATCCCATGTACACATCTTCGTGTTCGGGGTCAGTGCCTACCCCCTTGGCGACTCGCACGTAGCCGTCGTGCAAAGTGTTAAGGAAAGGAAGCAGTTCCTCAATAGTCGTCTCCTTCACGTCTATCCAAAACGGGCTGAGGGTCACCTCCACCATCGGCTTTTCCGAGTCTTCGCACTGGGTATCGTAGGGCATGCAGCCCATCAGGTACCTGCCGCCGGGGACGCAGACCATCCCTCCTGCGGGAGGATCCCCTTCGCATGCGGTCGTCGGCCCGCCGTCGTAGGTGGTGTCGGTATCCAGACCCGTGTCGGTGTCGCCGTTGGTAACGTTGTTCTTGCTGCACGAGCAGAGTGCCAACGTGATGACTGCAACGTGAATTACAATTAGGAATCTTATATTAAGCATCGCCCTACTCCATCTCTCCCGATTCGGCGGCGTCAGCCGTCGACTGATCGATGCACACTCCGCCGATGCACGCGCCGGTATCGGAGCATTTCACCCCACAGCCCCCGCAGTTGTCGTCGTCGTCCAAAATGCCCGTGCAATCCACCGAACCTCCCCATCCGCAGTTTAACGCATAGCTCGGGCAGGGGTTGTAAATCTCGTGCCACCACTCGCAAAGCCCGTCTTCACATAGAGTTCCCACTGGGCACACGTTTCCGCACCCACCGCAGTTGAACAAGCCGTTGTCCGTGTCGATGCAGGTCTCAACGCCCCACACCCAGCAGCAGCTCTCGCCGAAGTCACATTGGAGATCGCAGGTTTGGCGCATCTTCGGCACACAGAAACCGAGAGTGCACGATTCATCGTATTCGCACGTGTCGCCGAACCAGCCGCAGTAATCCGGATCCACAAGGATAGCCTTGCAGTTGCGCCACAGGCCGGGCAATCGCTGTTGTTCGTATCGCAGTCATCCCGCATCCCATTCGGATTGGTCGGGTCGGGTATGCAATAATCGGCAAGAGCCTCGGATGCAAAGCTCGCACAGAGAAGTGCGGAAATCACTATGGTCATTGTTCTCGTGAACATTTCGCCCCCTTTTCTTTCGTCGGCTGGAAACTTATTTCGCGAATCATTAGTGTAATGGCAGACCGGAAAAGGTGAAAGGATTGAATTTGACGATGCCGGCTCGGTCAGTCGGCTTCGACGGGTTCGCCTTTAAGGTAGCGGTACTTGACGCCGTAGGTGCGCATGTTGCGGCGGCGGCTAAACCGGCGCCGCGAAGTCTCCACAATTGACCACAATCGAATGTCGGTGTACCCAATCATGTATCGTCTCCTCATACCAGCCGGAGTGATCATATGAAGAATAGTCGGATAATAACCTTTTTGATATCGGTTTTTACGCTTGCGATGTTGTGTTGCCTGACCGGTACACGAGCGCAGGAAAAGGACGGCGACCCGGTTTCGAAGGACACGTACACGCTGTTCGCAAGCGGCGATACGGCCCTGGCGCGGTGGGTGCACAACGGTTACTACGAAAAGGGCCCGGAACGCTGCCTCCTGGACCTGAAAGACCTGATATCCGGCGCGGATATCGCAATGACGAACCTCGAGTGCGTCGTGTCTACCTGCGGAACGTTCGGCGACAAGGGAGAGCGGCGCCCGTTCCTGTACCGGGGACGTCCGGAACTCCTCGACATCATCACCGAAGTCGGGTTCGACGTGGCAGTGGTCGCCAACAATCACTCGGGGGACTACGGCCCCGACGCGTTTTTGGAAGAACTCGAATTCCTGGAGGCAACCGGCATAGCCGCAGTGGGCGGAGGCAGAAACAAGACGGAGGCATCAACCCCTACATACGTGCAGGCGGGCGATGTCATCGTTGCTTTTCTCGGAGCCGAGACCAAATTCCCCAAGTTCGGCGCCACCGACACCTCCGCCGGCAACTTCCATGCAAAGGAATACTCCGACCTGGAGGAGGCCCTGAAGGAGCCGATCTCAGAGGCAAGAAAGCATGCCGATCTGGTCGTTTTCACCCCCCACTGGGGAGACAACTGGACGGATGGGCCCACCGAGGAACGCCGAGAGCTCGCCAAGGCGATAATTGACATGGGCGTGGACGCCATCCTGGGACACTCTGCGCACCACATTCACGGCATCGAGATATACAAGGGCAGGCCCATCGTCTACGACATGGGCTCGTTTTTCTTCGACACCGTGATGCAGAATCGACTGCGCTTTGGGGCCGGCTACGTCCTCACATTCAGCAAGACCGGCTTCACCAAACTCACCATCCACCCCCTCAAGCTGCACTCCAACCGAACCACCTTCGCAAAGGGCGCCGTGATGGAGAAGATCCGAAAGACCCTCATCGATCTCACCGCCGCGTTCGACACAGGCGTTGCGCCGGTAGTCGATGGCGACACTCTCGTTTTTTCATTCTCCCCCGAAACACCTCCCACACCGCCGACGTTAAAACCGAAGAACATCCACAAGACAGGCCAGACCAGGAAGCTGCCGCCCGAACTCAGATCCAGAAAAACAAACGTGGTCTTCGACACCCCCCCGAAGTGGACAGAGGGTTTCGATCCCATTCCACTCGACAACGGCGTCACCATCATCGGCGTTCGCAGCTCGGAGGCGGTCCGGTCCCGCAGAGCTTTCACCTCGGAGGTAGCTCTGAAGGTTCCCGGTCCCTTCAAGAATGCGCGCTGGGAAGCCACGATCAAGGGAGTGCAAAGAAGCGGTAACGAGACCTTCGTCTGGAGACACCCGATCGCCGACGGCGGCTGGCTGCCGTATATCTGGGAGCCCGGACAGATCGTGGTCGACCGCACGCTCGTTCGCGCAAAGACCGTCCCCAAGGGCACCTACGATCTCTACTGGAGGTTCGAGAATCTCTCAAGAAGAACCCACGCCGCTCCCGTGAACAAGGCCCAGGGAGACTCCGATGGGTTCGTTCACATCGGCGAGATCTTGATCACCAACAAGAACATTCCTTCGGGGCCGGCGGGCGTCTCATGGGACGGCAAACTGCCTCCGAAGGGTGAGGTTCATCCACAAATGGAGTCCAGTGTTCCCCTGTGGCCCTTCTTCGCCGGGGGCGGCGTATTGCTGCTGATCATCATCAGCGTGGTGGTGGTGATCGTCCGCAAGAAGCGAGCAAAAAAGAAGAAATAGCCTCGGCCTTATTATCTCAGTACTTCAGGGCGTTCGGGGATATCGTAAATACCGAGACAAAATCGGGTTCTCCGCCTTTCACCAGGCGCCAGTAGTACGTCCGGCCCGGCTTTAGCTTCTTGAGCCTGTGCGTGTTTTTCTCGACTACTCTGTCCACGATCATGGTTGAAAACGCGCTGTCATCGATTGCGACCTGTAGCCTCAATTCACCGGCTCCGTTTCCCTTGCTCCACTGCAACTGAACGTGATCTCTCACCAGGCCCAGCCCGTGCGGCGGGTTCTGGGGCATGGGATCCACATCCGAGGTCACCGTCTCGATGACCGACACTGCGACCACACAAAAGAGGCAGACGGGAATCAGGTAGATGCGCAGCCACGCGACGATCCACGGTATCATGCTGTCCTCCTTCTGAATCGCGCGAACACACCAGCGACCGACAGCAACCAGACGAACAACGCGATCGCGGCAGCGGCGATACTGGTGAACAACATGACAACATGTCGGTCGGGCATCCTCCACTCGAAGGACAGATCGTGCGCCCCTCGTGGAACGATCACGCCCACCATGTCTGGTCCTGCGGGAAACACCGGAAGCGCCACGCCGTCCAGGCGAGCATTCCACCCGGGAACCGCCTTTGTTGGAAGAATCGCCACCACATCCTCGATGGCGTCGATCTCGAATGCGTAACGTTGACTCGAATGAAGGGGACTGGGCTTCATTTTAATCTGTGCCACCTCGATCCCCGGATCGTCGTCTTCGCGATAGGTTCGAGCGCCGGCCTCGATCTTGTTTTTGGCCTTGCCGGTCAGGGCGGACCATAATGACGATGTCGATCCCGGATGAACGGTTTCCACTCCCTCGATGTCGAGAGTCGATACGACAAGCCCCCCTCGCGCCGAGAAATCCGCCAGCGCCTCCCGATCATCTGATAGCTTGCTCCCATCCACGTAGAGCACCCTGGATGACCGACCCGACAGGCCGCTCTCCTCCAGAGAACCCGCCGCGACGCGCATGGGGACAAGAGCACTCTCATCCCTCAAGCTCTCATGGAAACGCGAGACCCAACCCCTGACGATCCATGTCCACTGGGCGTCGGAACAGACCACGGGCAGCGGCTCGGCCCGCAGCGGGCGAAGAAAACCGTCCCTGCCGGAGTCCAGAAGAAAATGCCCGGCGTTACTCTTTTTTGCCCGGTCCTTCCCGTTCGGAAGTCGCTCGTATATGGGAACCCCGTCGGCATCGCGCGCCTCCAGGTATTTCTTCGGGTGAACAGCCTTTCCGGAAATGAAACGGACGCCGGAGAGGGCCAGCATATCGACCTTCTTCGGCGAGTTGCTCGTCGCCACGCAGAACTGGAATGAAGTGGTCGGTCCGACGGCCCCCCAGTGAGAACACGGCGATCGGTAACCCTTCGCAACCAGCCACGACTTGTACGATCCCCATCTCTGTCGGCTGAGAACCTCAAAGGGATACCCCTTTTCCACGAGGGAGCCGTGGGCATCGGCCATGGAGTCGAGAACCGCCTGCGGGTGCACGCGGATGTGCCTCTGTGAAAGAACGACTATCTCCGCGCAACATGCCACCACACCCGCGACTGATCCCGTGATGAAAAGAGCCGCGAGAACTCCGCGAGCGGGGGATCCCCTGACGGCCACCGCCCTCCAGGCGTGCCTGGCCACGAACTCCAGGCCCACACCGCACAGGCCGAAGGCAAAAAGCTCTATGAGGTACGTGCACCTGAACGTCTGTATGAGCTTCATGAATGGCAAATGGCGTAGCCACGGATAGTCGTCAGGGCCGGCAAAGAGCACCAGTGAGAACGCAAGCCCGCTCAAGAGAAACCTGTTGGATGTTCGACGAATCCCCATGATCGCCACGATCATACCCAGGACCGTGAGCGCAGTAACGATGGGCGGTCGCGTTCTCCTTGTGCCTCCTATGCTGACCTTGTCCATCAGCTTATCAAGTGGATCCGTCTGCGCACTGTGAGTCACGCGAGGATCGTCGAGCAGCCTGCCGCTCGCCGCGAGCGCAACCATCTCGTCCCTGGAGACACTGGTGAACCACCACCGCTTGGCCTGCCCCCGGACGATCGAGTCCGGAACGGCCCGCATTTCCATGGTGTGCTCGATGAACGGAAACACCCAGAAGGCGACCAACGCCGCGCCGAAAAGCACAAATAACGTGAGCCTGACCGCGCTCGCTCGGATCCTGACGGGCGCAACGAGATAGTACAGGACTCCCGCGCACACCGCGTAGATCGCCATCATGGCGTGGGAGAGAAAAGCTGCCGCGAAGAGCAGAGAGGTTGACGACCAGCGGTTGCTGCCCCGCAGCATGCAGATAAAACTACCGAGGAACAGTGGAAAGAAGAACGCCCCCATGGACTGGGTCGCGATGCCTATTCCGTGATACGCCTCGAACGAGTTTCCGAAAGATCCGACCGATATGGCGGCGACGAGGGCGCCGGCGCCCGCCGCGAACCTGCGCAATCCTAGCGCTCGAAGGAAGTAGCAATACGAGAGAGGCGACAGGGAGAAGCAGATCGTCACCATCAGGTTGTGGACAAACCTCATGTCCAGGCCGGTGAGCGATTGAATCGCCACGGCCTTCAGGTAAAACAGCGCCTGGTAGAATCGCAAAACGGGGAGACCCACATCCACGGCCAGGGGACCGAACAGGTTGTCGCCTGCATCGAGCGCATGAGCCAGAGCGTATTCGCTGAGCAGGTGGTACACGTTGTCGCCGCCGTTATTGACGACCGGGCCGAGCAGATCGTGATGGGTGGCTGCGATCACCACGCCCGCCGCCGCCGGGAGTGCCCAGTGAGCCCACTTCCAGAAACCCAGGAGCGCAATTCTCAGGCGAGATGCCAAGCAGATTCCCCTCTTTGTTCAGAACCTATATCGTTCCCTCTCTCGTTTACTTGTCTACCTTCGAATGATATTTTTTTCAAAATACCGTTCGAATGGAGGACGCGTTGTTCAAGAAGATGCCGGATGTTTTCGTGATCGTGTTTGCGCTGATCGTCGTTGCGGCGGCGCTCACATGGATCCTTCCCGGCGGCGCATTCGAACGGAGAAAGGAGATGGTCGATGATCACGAACGGGAGGTGGTTGTCGAGGGATCTTTTCGCTTTGAGAAATCGAACCCGCAACACCTTCACGTTTTCACCGCGCCGCTAAAGGGTTTCTTGAAGCTCGCGGACATTATTGTGTTTATCTTTTTGGTGGGCGGCTCATTTTACATACTCAACGAAACCGGAGCGATATCCGCGGGCACCCACAAGCTGGTGAAGGCGCTGCGCGGAAGGGAACTACTCGTGATTCCCATCGTGATGGTCTTCTTTTCATTTTTCGGGGCGGCTTTTGGAATGTGCGAGGAGGCCATGCCCTTTGCGCTGATCTTCGTCCCGATGGCTATTGCCCTCGGATACGACTCCATCGTGGGGGTATGCCTCACGTTTCTCGCTGCAGGAGTCGGCTTTGCGGGGGCGTTCCTGAACCCGTTCACGCTGCAGATTGCTCAGGGATTATCCGGCATACCGCCGGTGTCCGGCCTGGGATACCGCCTGCTGGTGTGGGGCATTGTCACCACCCTGGCGATCGTCTGGGTGATGATCTACGCAACGCGGATCAAAAAGGAACCGAAGAAGAGCCCGATGTACGAGCTCGACCAGAAGCGGCGTGCTGAGATCCTGGAACAACAGGCGGCGCACTCGGTGTTCAACTGGCGCCATGGTCTGAGTCTGGGGCTGCTGGCGATCACCATCGGCGTCATGATCCTCGGGGTTATCGCGCTCGACTGGTACATCGTGGAGCTCGGTGGCCTCTTCTTCGCCATGGGAGTGTTGACCGGAGTGGTGTCCGGTATGGGTCCCAACGCACTCGCAAAGTCCTTCATCACAGGAGTAAAAGATATGGCCGGCGCCGCCCTGGTGGTTGGTTTTGCCGGTGGAATCCTGGTTATCCTGGACGAAGGCAACATCATGGATACGATCCTGTACGGAATGTCTTCCGCAACCTCACGCTTGCCGCCGATACTGGCTGCGGACGCGATGTACGTCATCCAGATGGGGCTGAACTTCTTCATTCCATCCGGTTCCACCAAGGCCGCCCTGACGATGCCCTTGATGGCTCCGCTGGCGGATCTCTCGGGAATCACTCGTCAGACGGCGGTGCTGGCGTATCAGTTCGGTGACGGATTCACCAACATGATCATTCCCACTTCCGGCGTGACAGTAGGCACCCTGGCCATGGCCAGGATTCCGTTTCAGAAATGGGCCAGGTGGAACCTGCCCATGCAGCTTGTGTTTTTTCTCCTGTCACTCGGTTTGCTCGTCTGGCCGGTTCTCACCATGTGGGAGTAGTTGGCAGTCATTGATTGCGCAGCTACCGCCCGGTGGCCCAGTCTTTGCCAACATGACTCAAGTTATTTCCTATACCCAACTATTGATAATGAATGATTCTTTTGCGATATTTGCCCTACTATTATAGATGGCTCGCTTTTTGCTTCGGCACTCTGGTGAATTCGGCGTAACTCAATGATGAAAAAAAAAGACACCATTATACTGGTAGTGACATCTCTTGTTTGCGTAGCGACAGTATTGTTTTTGTCGTTGCGCGATCCTAACAGTGCCGATCCGACCTCGATCAAAACCGAGCCCGGACACGTCCCCCCACCAGGCGGTGGGTTTGTCGAAGAAGACGAGGCGGCGCTCAAGATGTTGTTTCTGGGTAGCTTCGAAGCCGGTGACAATGATCTCACAGGCCTCATCGAATCGGCTGACTTTACGCTCATCGGACACTCCGCTGCAGGGCTCGGTGCAGAAGCGGCCGAGGCACCCTATCGATTTGAGGCAAAGGTCGGCGGCCTTCCGTTTCACGTGGCCATCTTCGCCGTTCTCCAACCCTTGAAGGTGAAAGATCTCGTCGCCAGGATCGATGCGCTCAAGAAGGCTGAGCCGGACCTCTTTGTAATAGTGGCGCCCCATTGGGGGCGACGGTTCCGCTGGGCTGATCGGAAACAGCAGGGCAACGCACGCAAGCTCATCGACGCCGGCGCGGACATGATAATCGGCCACGGCTCCAATATGGTGCAAGAGATCGAGCATTACAATGATCGCTGGATCCTGTACGGAATCGGAAGCATCGGTCAATCATCGCCAGATGAATATAAAGAAACACGGAAGGCCGTACCTTACAGTTTCGCCGTCCGCCTCGAGGTGCGAGAAAAGGAGGGCTCTCTACACAAGACCCTGCGCCTTTATCCGATCATCAGCAAAGCAGATCGAAGCAAGCCCGGCAGCCGGTTCTTGTCGGCAAGGGAGATGGGCGATTTCTACTGGGCGATGCTGGAGAAGACCACTCGAATAGACCGTTGGATGAAAAGAAGTTTCATACTTAAAATGGACCGCCACGGCCGCCATCTGGAAATTCTCGCAGATGTCGCAGAGCCCGAGTCGGAGTAGGGCAAGATGAACTACCTGAGATTTCTGCTCGTAACTTTCCTGGCGGCGGTTTTTCTGTTGTTGGAGACCGTGCTGTTCCACGTCGTCGACTACCTCTTCGACTACTTCTATGCCACCGCAGTAATCAGTTACGCCGTGCTCGGCATCGGACTGGGAGCCTTCATCGCGACGTGGATCAAGTTCAAGGACGACAAGCTCTACCTGCTCTGCTCGATCGGAATGACCGTCGCGCTCTACGGCGCCGCGTTCGTCCTCGTCAGATATCAGTTCATGCCGCTCATCGCGGCGTCCATCTCGCTCGTCTTCTTTTTTCCAGTTTTATTTATCGCGGTCGTGTTTCGCAGGCACTCCGCTGACAAGGTCTACCTGTTCGACATGGCCGGCGCCGGTCTTGGCGTGATCATCACGGTCGTTCTGTACGAATTTCTCAAGAGCGAGGGAATCGTGCTTCTTGTCCTGTGCGTGGTCCCGCTGGTTGCCCTTGTGCGCACATTGATCAGCCCTACATTCGGACGACGCGGCAAGATCGTCGCCGCTTTTGTACTGCTCTCCCTCATCGCTCTGAGCGGGACGCTCTTCATCAACCAGGTCGTCAACGATTCCCTCAACGTCGTGAGGATATTCAACAGGGAAGGCCCTTACGACATGGGAAAAGTCTTCAATATGAAGAAAGTGGAGCGGCTCAAAAAGAGCTACGACAACCTGGTCGGTCGCATCGACCTGCTGGTGTCATACAAGGACCCCAGAACTCTCGCAGTCTGCTACAACGGCTACGGCAACGATCACATCAACCCGCGTGTTCACAAGGAGTACTCCCACTACAAGAAGAGAGGAATCGAGAATCGCATCACGGACAAGCGCGTCCTCTGGGGAGTGGTGGACAAACCGAAGATCTTTATCGTCGGGTCCGCAGCTCGTGGAATCACACAGACAGCCAAGAAAATCACGCCGGCAAATCGGATCACGGCCACCGAAATCAACCCGGCGATCATCGAGATCATGACCAGGGACTTCTACAAGGGCAGCGGGAGGGCCTACCGTGGCCTCAACCCGGTCATGGGAAACGCTATCTCATATATCAAGTCACTGGATCAGCGGTTCGATATCATTACCCTCATCAACACGCATACCGGGCGAACCATCGGCCACAGATCGGGACCGGACTATCTCCACACGCGTGAAACCTACAATCTGTTCTTCGATCATCTGTCGGATGAGGGATACCTCCTGCTCGAGGAGCGGCCGTTCAATCGGGGTGGAATGCTGGGTGTGTACCGAATGATCAACACCCTCTGGCACACTCTGAAAGAGCGCGGAGTCGAAGATCCTTCCCGCCACTTCTTTGTGTGGGAGTGGGTAAACACCAGGCGTAGACATCCCGAAATCAACCTGTCGTACGCAAAAGACAGCCAGGAATATGTCCACGCGGAGAGATACTACCAGGGAATAATCGTCTCCCGCGAGCCGATCGTCGGCGAAATGAGGGACAAAGTCATCAAGTGGCAGAGGGACATTTCGTCCATCACGCGGCTGGTCTACCTCAAGGACGTGGCCGAATGGGGTGAGATGTCCGATCTGTTCGGCTGGTTGGAGCAAGGCGATCTCTCAACGCTGGAGGCCGAAGGATTCGACTCCGAGATCCTCACAAACGATCGTCCCTTTACGTCGCTGTCTACCCACAGCATACCGGAGGTGGTTACCCTCGTTCTCTCATCGGCTGCGATATTCGTCGTGTTCGGGATCCTGTGCATCGTGGGTACGGTCCGGCGTGCGAACAAACGAATCGGCTCAATGCTGGCTCTCTACAACATATTTATTGGGCTCGGATATTTCTTCATCGAGATTCTACTGCTACAGGTCTACCAGAACCTCTTTGTCTCTCCTTCCATGACGCTTGTTTTTGTGCTCGGATTCCTCCTCATCAGCTCCGGAGTCGGTGGACTGTTTGCCGATCGGATCCGGCCTGTCTGGGGCACAATTGTGCTTCTTCCGGTGTCGCTGCTGGCGGTGTATCTGCCCAGCATTCTACTGGCCGTGGATCTTCCGCAACTACTCGGCAAACTACTGGGCATCTTGCTCATTTGCGCTTGTGGTTTTCTGATGGGGATCTTCTTCCCCGGGGGCCTCATTCGGGCGGACAGACATAATCTGAAATCGAAGATCCCGTTCCTCTTCGCGGTCAATTCCGTGGCCGGATCTTTCGCTGTGATCCTGGCTCTCTATTCGGGGATCAAGATCGGCTATTCGCTGACCATGGTGATCGCTATTGGGGCCTATTGCCTCGCAACGTTGATCCTTCAACTCATGGGAACGGTCAACGAATCTCAACAATCCCGGAAGCTACCACCGGAAAGCGCTTGAAGGTTTCGGGATCGTGCCCGGGAATGGCCAACTCCGGACGTGACACCTCACTTCTTATTCGGCCGAGCGCCTCAATATCCAGATTCGGATCGGTCGTGGAACCAGTGGAAACCGGACGGCTGATGTTCTCCCAAAGGTAGGCGTTGTCGGAGGCCAGCGCTACTGTTCCGGATGGCCCGTTCGTGTGAACCTCCACCCATTGAATGGCCTTTGTATGTGCTCCGCCGTCGCGAAAAAAAACACCCTGCGCGACCTGGGCATCCCTCCCGACCAGCTTTAAACGACCATATCTTTCCACTTGTCCAAGTACCGCAAGATCCTTGAGCCTGATGCCCCACCGCGTTGGTCGCTCCTTCGAAACGATGGTCCTGGCCCACTCAAATTCACGCCTCTGTATCCAGACTGTGGCCTGCTTGTACGGCCCCACGTTGCCCACATGATCCCAATGCATGTGCGTAATAACGACGTCAGTAATATCCTCGGCTGACAGACCGATAGTCTTCAACGCTTCGGGAACGGTGCGAAAGCCCGCAATCCGCCATTTCTTCGCGAGTTTTCGATCGGCGAAGCCGGTATCGATCAGAATCTGCCGATCGGCGCCGCGTAAAAGCCACGCACACCATGCCATCGGGGATGTCTCTCCCTTTTGCGCACCCAACACAAGAGTTGAACGATTGAACCTGGCGGTTTCACCATATTTGATCGCGTATACCTTCCATTGCTTTGCGGTTGAACTCGACTCCCCGCTGCATGAAGTCTGAACAAGCAAAAGAACGAACAAGGAGACAGAGAATAAAAACGCTCTTTCGAAAAATACGATCTTCTCATGCATACGGTTCATCTTTGGGGGATCAATACGGCACGAGGTGCTTTGCGGTTCTGAAACAGGAGAGCGCGGCGTTTTCCTCGGCCAACACCCGCCAACAGTACCGGCGCCCTTCCTTGAGGTCGGGCACATTGATCTGCGTGGCCCGGGTGATCCTGGAGAAGATCGGCTTCTTCGTCAGGTCTTCGCCCTCGAACACTTGTACGTTGAACGATCTCTTTCCCTCCCCCGGCACCCAGGACAGGAGCACTTTCGTCTCGTTCACCTCGTAGCCGGGAGGTGGAACCTGCAAGGTGGGAGCATCAGCCATGAGCAAACACGTGGCAACTCGATACGCCGTATAGAGGAGCAGCGCAGCAGTGATACCGTAGCGCCACGAAACGTCGATGATCTTTGGCCACGCTATGGTCATTTCCGTTTTCTCCTCCAAAAAACGCCAAACACCCCGAAAACAACCACCCCGAGCCACGCAACCCCCGAAACCGCCAGGCCGATCTGCTCCAGGACGGGAGTATTCCACTCAAAAACAATGGTGTGAGTGCCTTTGGGCACAACGGTGGCCGCGAAATCGGGACCCGCCGCAAGCGTCGGCCGGATCGAACCGTCTATCATAACGTCCCAGCCCGGAACGACGAACTCCGGCAATATCACCACCCTCGAACGAGAACTCTCTATCCTGTACTCGAATGGGCCGCCGATCCCGGCCGCGATCTTCTCGAACCCGACCGGATCATCGACATGATCTTTCGCAAGTACCCTGACCAGATGATCGCCCTCCGGCTGGATTATTGTCTCCTCTACTCCGGGGATATCTTCCACGCTCAAGACGTGACCACCGGACTTCTCGAACGCAGCAATCTGCGTAATTTCCTCATCGTCGATCTGACTCATATCCAGAATCCAGACCGCATCAAAAGCCGCCAGCAATTCGCTTGTAATCTTGTCCTGTTCGCTCAATCTCACAGGAGTGACCGACTCCGGCTGTCTCCGCCTGCCCAGTTTCGCTACCCACGCACGCGTTACATGGAACCACTGTACGTTGTCAGCAAGCACGAGCGCCGCAGAAGGAGCCGCCCACAGGTACTCCGCGCCATTGTCCCGATACAGGTAATGTCCCCCGCCACGATTGATCTGCTCCAGCGGTTTCTCACCACCTTCACTCACGTCGTTCAGTTTTTCCGCCAACTTGCGATTGACCATGAACAACCCGATCCCCGTTCTTCTCGTAGCCAACAGGTTCGCGCCGGGGTGGAACAGGGGCCTGCACAGATCGTTTGAAATCGTGGCGCCCATGACTCGCCAGTGACCGCAGACCGTTCGATTCCCCTTGTAGGTCAGGTAGGTCATCCGCCGCTTGTCCGACCGAAAGTGCCCGTGATTGAGAATCATTCGTGCGGGAAAATAGTCCAGAGCCGGTTTTGCCACCCGCGCAGCTCTATCGAAGCGCTTCTTTGGCCTGGGATTGACGTGCTGAGTCGCTATTCCGTAGACCAAAAACAGGTGATACGCCAGCGCTGCAACGATCAACAATCCTGCGGTCACTCCGACAGCGCGCTTGCCGACAAGGGGAAGACTCCGCGCGGCACGGGCGAGAAATGAGAACGCAATCTCTACCCCGGCGGCGGCCAGCCCGAACGCAAAAAACTCCAGGAGGTAGGTGCATCTGAAAAACTGTATTCGTTTCGCGAACGGCAGGTATCTGATCCAGAATACGTCATCCGGACCCATTATCAGCAAGAAGGAAAAGACGAACCCCGCTATCAAGAAGCGATACCCCTCTGATTTGTATCGAAAGAAACACAGCAACAGACCCATCAGGGCGAGTATCGTTACAACAGGAGGGCGGGTTTTGGCCGTACCCAGCATATTGATCTTGTCGATCAGCCTGTCGTCCTCGGTTCTTTTCGGATCCTTGCTGATGTGGCGAGCATCATCCAGAAGTCGCCCCGTGAACAGAAGCCTCGTGGCTTGCCTGGCGGTCAGACCCGCATTGAAGTGGGCGTTTGAAGGGAGGGCGACCACATCCGGCACCGGCCGAAATCTGTCACGGAGAGTAACAAAAGGCACGAACCAGAAAGCAACGAGCAATCCCGCAAGAACGCCAAAGATTATCAGCGGCTTCCATACTCTCTTGATATCCCATCGGTTGGTTGCGAATAGCAGCCCGCCGGCGAAGACCGCGTATACGGCCATCATCACGTGGGCAACGAACGCCAGCGCGAACAGGACCGTTGCTCTCACCGATCCTCTCCCATCCCTCAACATCCTGGCAAAGGCGCCAATGAATAAGGGGAAGAACACAGCGCCCAGCAGCTGACTGATAATACCCAGGCTAAAATATGCCTTGTAAGAATTGGCGAACCCACCGACGGACATGAGCGTCATCAACGCCGCCGCTCCCGAGGTCACCTCTTTCAAACCCAACCCCACGTAGCACCAGCGCAGACAAAAAGGCGTCAGCGCGAACAAGAAAACAATCAGCAGGTTGTGAAGCAGTAAAACATCCAGGCGGGTGATGAAGTGCACATATCCGGTCACCAGGTACAGCAGCGGCTGGTAGAACTTCAGTATGGGCGTGCCGAAGTTAAGTGAAATGGGTCCAAACGGACTT